>JAHEEY010000466.1 GCA_024640485.1 Chloroflexota bacterium
CCGCATGCCGCTCGCGATCCCATCTTCATGGCCGTTCCTATCTTGACCGCCCTGTATGGCATTGTCTCTCGCTGGGTGAAACCGATTGAGCCGGCGGTGCTCACCATTGGCAAGATCAGCGGAGGTTCTGTCGCCAACGTCATTCCTGGGCATGTCGAGCTGGAAATGACCATGCGCAGCTTGAGTGATGAGGTGCGCGAGCAGCTGATCAAAGAGGTCGAGCAGGCGTTGTCAATTTCACGGGCAATGGGGGGCGATTATGAGCTGAATGTTCAGCGCGGCTACCCGGCGCTTTACAATGACCCGCAGGTGGCTGGTTGGATCCGTTCAACCGCTGGCGGTATTCTCGGCGCACAGAACGTAGAACATCGTGATGTTTCCATGGGCGGCGAGGATTTCTCTTATATGACCAAGGTGGCTCGCGGCGCCATGTTGTTTCTGGGCACCAAAGAGCCCGGCGGCCCAAACAAATTCCTTCATCACCCCGAGTTCGACATCGACGAAGACGCCATGCCCATTGGCGCGGCTCTATTGGCTCAAACCGCGCTCAGGTTTGTGAAGGGTGAGTTTGGCAGTTAGTTAAGACCGTATCAATTCAGTGGTGAGGCTGTCCGGGGTGATCGATGAAGAGGCGGCTCAGACTCATTCTCCTGCTAATTGCGATTGCCATACTGTTTGGCGGTATCGGCTGGTGGGTGATGCCGACTATGGTCTCATGGCTGCCCAGCCGATACCGCTACCGTTTGCCGCAGCCGATCTTGGACCGGATCACCACCCCGGTGCCGACCTCACTGCCTCCGCCGGAACACACTCCAGATAGGGAGCAGTTGACCATTCCTTTGATCGAACTGGTAGAAGGATCGCCAACGGCTGTGGCCCTGCCCAGTTCAACGCCGACGCCTGAGGACAGCCCGCTTCTTGCCAGTGCCACTGAGACGCCAACCGCTGTCCCAACCCCTTCGCCTTCACCATCCCCAACAGCTACCTCACTGCCCCCTTCAGCACTTATTGAAGGCATCAAGATCGTCGCTCAGGAGTTCAACAACTGCGGCCCGGCTAATCTGAGTATGCTGCTTCGTTTCAACCAGATCGATATCAACCAGCTTGAAATCGCCAGGGTGTTGAGGCCTAATGAAGATGATCGCAACGTTACCCCTGAGGAATTGATCCGATTCGTGACCGAAAACACCCCGCTTCAGGCGGCCTCCTTCAGAGGAGGTGATCTGGGGTTGTTGAAGCGGCTGCTAGTTGCCGGCTTCCCGGTAGTGATCGAGAAAGGATTGATTCATGACGAAGCAACCGGCTGGATGGGGCATTATCTCATCCTGTTTGGATACGATGACGCTCGCCAGCAATTTTACGGCATGGACTCTTTCCTGGGCCCTTGGGACAGCACCGGGCGGGCGGAAGCGTATGGGCAGTTCCAAGAGCAGTGGCGGCACTTCAACTTCGCTTTCTACCTTGTCTACCCACCGGGACGTTCCACGGAAGTGGAAGAGATCTTGGGTCCTGAACTGCTTGAACCGGCAGCTATGTGGCAGCGGGCGACGCTATTGGCTCATGAAGAGATCAACGAAGATGATCGAGACCCGTATGCCTGGTTCAATTTGGGCAGCAGCCTGACCCGTATGGGCGATTTGACCGGAGAGCTGGACTACTACCAAAACGCGGTCATCGCCTTTGATATCGCCAGAGAAATCGGGCTGCCGGCGCGAATGCTGTGGTACCAATTTGAGCCTTACATCGCCTATCTGGCTGCCGGACGGCTAGATGATCTGTTCACCTTGGCGGACGCCACACTGGCCTATGAAGGGGGAAAAGGGGTGGAGGAGACCTTTCTGTACCGGGGTCACGCGCTGTTGGCTTCAGGAAACTTGTCTGGGGCTAGAGCCGCTTATCAGAAGGCGCTGGATCTCAACCCGGGTTATCAATTGGCCCGAGATGCTTTGTCCCAGCTGCCGTAAAAGGAGAGAGTCAAATGAGTGCATTGGATCGATTTGAGAAGGGCCCCTATGCCCGAGTCACGCTCTATGCCATTTTGCTGTTGTTTTTCTTCCAGCTGATCTCAGATTTCGTGGAAGCGATTTACGCCTTTGGGTTGATGGGCACTGACATTCCGGTAGAGATCGTGTCAGTGCTGTTTCTCTTTACCCCGCTGTTTCTGCTCCTGCGGCGCGAACCGCTTTCCCCGCGAAGCGTGACCGCTTTCGGCCTGCTGATGATCGGCAGCCGGCTGCTGGAAGTGATGCTGCCAACCAGGGGGCGGATGATCCTCTCCGGGATAGGTGTTGGCGCTTTCATGGTCATCTTCCCAGCTTTGCTCAGCAGCCGTGCCAAGGGAAAGATCGATGATGCCGGCCTGGAATTTGGCGCTGGCATCATGATCGCGGTCTTGCTCTCCGCCCTGTTTCGCGGGGTGAACTCCGGTATTGATATCTCAACCGCCAACATGTTCCAGATGATTGGCTGGCTGCTGGCCCTTGTTTCAGCGTGGCTGTTGATGAAATTACCAGGTGTTGAAGCCCAGGTTGACGCTGAAGCTGATCAGAGGCGGGTCCGGAACAAACCGGGATACGGAGGTGGCGTTGTCTCGCTGAGCCTCGGTATTACCGCGGTTCTGACTATGATTTTCTTCGCTTTTGACGCGCCAAACGTCATCGCCCGATGGGCCGGCGCGGATCTGCTGTGGATTGAAATCGCATTCATGTCAGCTGTGGCGCTGACCGCCTGGGGGATGAGCCAGCCGCGGATTCTGGCCCGCATGCTCAATGTCAAGCTGCTGCGGGCGGCCAACATCTCCTTCATCCTGCTGCTGCTGCTGGCCATCTTGCCCCATCAGATACGGTTTCCGGCAGCAGCCAGCGGCTACCCGCTGGCTGAACCAACAATCTATTGGTTTCATTACCTGCCCCTTTTTCTGATGCTGGTGCTCTCCCCAGTGCTGTTTTTGAATTTCATCGCCTTCAGCCGGGCACTGATCGCCTTGAAACCAACACCCCGATCCCTGGGGGGCAGCTTTTCCCTGGCATCGCTGTTTTGGCTGTTCATGATCCTGGCGCACATTTCCACCACGGTGTACGACTATCTCCCGGTCATTGGACCGCCATTTAGAGACAGGTTTTGGCTGGTATTTCTCATCGCCGGCATCGTCATGCTGATACCGCTTTGGCGACCGGAACTGTCCGCTCCTCCGCTTCATAGTCCCTTGAAGAAATCATTCCCAATTCTAGTCACACTGATTGGTTTGGTGGTGGTTGTTAGCGTATTTGTCAGGACCGCTTCGCCGATTGCCGCAGACAGCGACCAAAGGCAGCTGCGTCTGCTGACCTATAATATCCAGCAAGGGTACAGTGAAGATGGTCTCAAGAACTTTGATGGCCAGTTGGAGCTGATCCAATCCCTTGATGCTGACGTCATCGGACTGCAGGAATCTGACACCAACCGGATTGCCGGTGGGAATTCAGATGTGGTCGGTTATTTCGCCGACCGGCTGAATATGTATGCTTACTACGGCCCGAGCGTGATTCCCGGCACATTCGGGATCGCCCTGCTCTCCAAATACCCAATTGAAGACCCCAGTACTTTCTATATGTTTAGTGAGGGAGAGCAGACCGCCACTATTCACGCTCAGATTTCGGTTGGGGGAAAACGGCTGAATCTCTTCGTCACCCACCTGGGCAACGGCGGCCCGATTGTGCAGCAGGAAGCGATTCTCCAGGTTGTCCAGGATTATCAGGATGTGCTTCTGATGGGGGACTTTAATTTCAGGCCGGATGGTGACCAGTACCAGCTGACCACTACCGTGTT
>JAHEEY010000467.1 GCA_024640485.1 Chloroflexota bacterium
TCGTCTTCAGCTTGCGTTTGATCCGGGGGATGCTGGAAAAGAACTCCATCGCCTCTTCCACGCTCAAATCCAGCACGTTGGCGATGCTGTGTTCCTTGTACAGTACCTGCAGCGTTTCCCGATTGTAGCGGCTGCCCTTGCAGATGTCGCAGGGGACATAGATGTCGGGGAGGAACTGCATCTCAATACGGTTCTGTCCCTGACCCTGGCACGCCTCGCAGCGCCCACCCTTGACGTTGAAGCTGAAACGGCCCGGCTGGTAGCCGCGAATCTTGCTCTCCGGCAGTGAGGCGAACAGTTCTCGGATCGGCCCGAACAAGCCGGTATAGGTGGCCGGGTTGGAGCGGGGGGTACGGCCGATGGGGCTCTGGTCGATTTCAATCACCTTGTCCAGATGCTCCAATCCCTCGATCGATCGGTACTTGCCGGGAACTGCTTTGGAGCCGTAGAAATGCTGGTTCAGCCGCTTACTTAAGATCTCTATCATGAAGGAGCTCTTGCCGCTGCCGCTGACGCCGGTTATGCACACGAATTTCCCCAGCGGGATCTTGACGTCAAGATCCTTAAGGTTGTTTTCCTGGGCGCCGCGAACCAACAGGAATTCACCAGTCCCTTTGCGGCGTTTTTTGGGCATCGGGATGCGCATGCGGCCGCTAAGGTAGGAGCCGGTTAAGGATCCTTCGATGCCCTGCACGGTTTCGGGCGTGCCTTCAGCCACCACTTCACCGCCGTGATTGCCGGCGCCTGGCCCTAGATCAATGATCCAATCGGCTTCGTGCATGGTCTCTTCATCATGCTCTACCACCAGCACCGTGTTGCCTAGATCGCGCATCCCTTTCAGGGTGCGGATGAGCCGGGCGTTGTCACGCTGATGCAGGCCGATACTGGGCTCGTCCAGGACATAGAGCACTCCCATCAGCTGGCTGCCGATCTGTGTCGCCAGCCGGATACGCTGCGCCTCGCCGCCGCTTAAGGAGCCAGCCGAACGGTCCAGGGTCAAATAGTCCAGCCCCACATTGATCATAAAGGAAAGCCGTTCGCAAATCTCTTTCAAGATAGAGCGAGCGATCATCTGCTGTCGCGATGTTAACGGTGAACTGGACTCATCACGCAGGTTTTCAGCCCACTGCAGCACGTTGGTGATCGGCTGCCGGGTGATCTGGCTGATATTCTCGCCGTTGGCTGTGACTGCCAGCGCGACCGGCTGCAGCCGGCTGCCGTCGCAGACGTTGCAAGGGCGGTCGACCATGAACCCTTCCAGCTTGTTCCGGACATAGTCAGAGGTTGATTCCAGGTAGCGGCGCTCCAGATTAGGGATTACCCCTTCGAACTTCGTCTCGTATTTGCGGATATCCCCTTCACGATTGGTGTAGCTGATGATCACCGTTTCCTGACCGCTGCCGAACAGCAAGATACGCATTTGGGTCTCAGACAGATTGCGTACCGGCGTCTTGGTCGGGATATTGAACTGGTCAGCGGTCGCTTTGAGCAGCTGCCAGTAGTAGCCAGCCTTATCTTCCGTGGGCCAACCGATAATAGCGCCGTCTTCCAGGGTCAAATCTTTGTTGGGCACTACCAGGTCTGGATCTATCGACTTGGTTGTTCCCAATCCCTGGCAGGCAGGGCAGGCGCCGTGGGGGCTGTTAAAGCTGAAGGTGCGCGGCTCGATCGCCGGCAGGCTGGTGCCGTCATAGGCGCAGGAGAGATGTTCAGAGTAAAGCTGGTCGATGGGATTGTCACCATCGGTGACATCGTTGATGATCACCGTGCCGCTGCCCAGCTTGAGGGCCGTCTCAATGGAATCGGTGAGGCGCGAACGGTGAGCCTGGGCATCTTCGCTCTGGTCTGATGCCTCATGACGGATGACCAGCCGGTCGACCACTGCTTCAATGGAATGGTTCTTGTACCTGTCCAGGCTGATCTCTTCATCAACCTGGTGGACTTCACCGTTCACCCGAACCCGCACGAAACCCGCTTTGCGAACATCTTCAAACACTGCTTGATGATGCCCTTTGCGATCCTTAATCAGCGGCGCCAACACTTGAATCCGGCTGTCTACGGCCATGCTGCTGACGCTGAACACGATTTGCTCCGCCGACTGCGGCATTACCGGTCGGCCGCACTCAGGGCAGTGGGGGGTGCCCACGCGGGCGAAGAAGAGCCGCAGATAGTCGTATATTTCAGTGACGGTGCCCACCGTAGAACGGGGGTTATGGCTGACCCCTTTTTGGTCGATGGAAACGGCCGGGCTCAACCCTTCAATCTGATCAACGTCCGGTTTCTCCATCTGCCCCAAAAACTGCCGGGCGTAGGCCGACAAAGACTCGACATAACGTCGCTGCCCTTCGGCAAAGATGGTGTCGAATGCCAACGAAGATTTGCCCGATCCCGATATTCCGGTAATCACCACCAATTTATCTCGTGGGATTTCTACGTCGATGTTTTTTAGATTGTGTTCTCGTGCCCCGCGCACGATGATCTTGTCAAGAGACATAACTGAACTGCTGTCCTTAATCTTGAGCTCGGATTGGTTAGCAACCTGCTGAAGATTGTCACGTTGCCGCCAGATAATCTGGCGAAATTAAAGTTTGCCTGCGTGGCGCGAACTGCTTAAAGCGTGGTGTACAGGCAATCTTCTATTCTAACATGAGTGCCGCTTATAACCATTAACGTTTCGTAATGATTTACACAGTTCTGTTTCCGAATCGGGGACTCAAAGGCTGCTGATGAGCGGATTGGCGGCGGGGAGAAAACGAAAGAAGGCCCGCCAATGCGGACCTTCTCGATGATGCTTGTGAAAAGTAAACTGTTCTATCTACTTGCGCGCAGCCAATTTCTCAGCGGTTAGTTTGCTGGCGCCCTTTTCGCCCGTTTCCAACAGCCAGCAGGCGGCATAATGGTCCTTGCCGTAATCCTTGAAGACCGGCTCCTCCTGGGAGCATTTGTCAAAGGCCAGAGGGCAGCGGGTGTGGAAGCGGCAGCCGGAGGGGGGATTGAGCGGGCTGGGCACATCTCCCTCAAGCAGGATGCGCTGCCGTTTGAAGGTGGGGTCGGGCACCGGGATGGCCGACATCAGCGCCTGGGTATAAGGATGGAGCGGGTCGGCATAGAGGTCATCTCGAGAAGCCATTTCAGCCATCTTGCCCAAATACATCACTCCGACGCGGTCGCTGAAATGCTCGACGACGCTGAGGTTGTGGGCGATGAATAGATAGGTGAGCCCGAAATCCCGCTGCAGCTCCTTGAGGATGTTGAGCACCTGGGCCTGGATGGAGACATCCAGGGCGGAAACCGGCTCATCACAGACGATGAACTGAGGACGCAGTGCCAGGGCGCGGGCGATGCCGATACGCTGCCGCTGGCCGCCGGAGAACTCATGCGGGTAGCGGCGGGCGTGGTCGGCGCGCATCCCGACGCGGGTGAGCATCTCCACCACGATATCATACCGTTCCTGGGCGCTCTTGTTCGTATGGATGCGCAGCCCTTCGGCGATGCTTTCGCCGATAGGCATGCGTGGGTCCAGAGACGAATAAGGGTCCTGGAAGATAATCTGGATATTGCGGCGCATCTGCTTGAGCTCAGTGGCATTGAGGTCAAACAGGTCTTGATCGTCGAATAGAACGCTGCCGGAAGTGGCCGGCAGCAGTCTAAGGATGGTGCGGCCGATGGTGGTCTTGCCGCAGCCGGATTCGCCGACCAGGCCGAAGGTCTCGCCTTCATAGATGTGGAAGCTGACATCGTCAACCGCCTTGACCCAAGCCTTGACCCGCTGGAGCAAACCAGCGCGGACAGGG
>JAHEEY010000468.1 GCA_024640485.1 Chloroflexota bacterium
CCCGATGGTCCCCCTCCAGGGCAAAACATATCTGATCGCCGATGTGTCCCGGGGCATAATGGACGGCTAACCGCAGATCTCCCACCGGCACCACGTCGCCATCGGCCAACCATTGATCGGCTGGCAGCGGGAGATCATCATAGTGGGGTCCGGCATGGGCCATGACAGGTACTGCCAGCCGCCGGCGCATCTCATCTAGGGCGCCAATGTGGTCTGGGTGGGAATGGGTCAGCAGGATGGCGATTGGCGAGGAATCCACCAGCAGTTGTTCCAATGCCTGCGGATCGGCACCGGGATCGACCAGCACACTTTTTCTGCTGTTAGGGCACACCAACGCATAGCTGTTCATCGGCCATGGCCCGACCTGAGCCGTGCGGAGCTCCGCTTTCATATCATCAGCCATCATCGATTTTCTCCAGGTAAACAGTTCATCACGCTAAACGAGGATAGATGCGCCCAGGACCGGTGTTTCATGATCACGCCCGCAAGTCAATCGGACAATCAATTGATCAGGGTCGACACCGAAACCGAATATCCCAGCTGTCGCAGGGCATCGGTCAGCGGCTGGGGATTCTCCATTCGCATGGCGCCAAACCACCAAGTGCCGTTATCACCACGGAATACGTAGCCGCCGTCGGCGTGCCGTCCTCGCATGGGGATCAGCAGCTGCGTGGGGCGTCCGGCGCGGGCCAATGTATTGAATTCAATCGGGCGGCCGAAGTAAAGCTCCATCAGCAAACCCTCGCGGGCATAATCGTCCAGGGTTTGATCTGAGAGGCCTATATCGACCAGGCCGGTATTGCTGAACTTGTGCAGCGATTCCTCTACCGCGGCTGCCAACATCTCGAAATCCGGGTCTTCGCGAGTAAACGTGCGCCGCTCGCCTTGGTCAACAATGACTACCCGGGCAAGATCAACTTCGCTGGCATTAGAGAGAAACCAGAGCCAATTTCCTGAACTGAACACGCCCAAGGTGTAAATGATCAACGCCGCGATCAGCACCAGTATCAGCAGCGGCTCAAGGACGCTATTCTTCTTTTGATATTCCATTAACCATAACCTGCGCCAATTTTGTTGGTCCCTTTTCAAGAATTATGGGCCGTTGGCTGCTCGCCAATGCTTTTCAGCGGGTCAGATCCAGGATCACATGCCAATTGCCGCCGGCAATTCTATTACTTTCGGGGTCAATGATCACATTATCAGTGACCAACTCGAGGCTGCGGCTCGCTGGCGCTTTGGCTTGCCCCAAGCCGCTGCGCGGCCTTTCCCAGCTTGATCAATTTCACACCTACCAGGGACAGCAGCCGGTCAGCCCAGCGCGCTTTGCCGGCACGGCTCTTCCGCAGCACTTGCTGAATATCGGACTCCTGCTGACGCTGCTTCATCATTGAGCTGTAGATTTGGAACTTAACATCTGGATGCATTTTGTTTCTCCGTTGACGCCCGAAGGGAGAGCGCTTTGAACCACGCCCATCCTGAGCATGCTCACTTTCTCAAATCGGCTGGGATCGTTGATCAGGGAAACAGTGATGCCGGGAGAGATCGAATCGATTTACCCCGCCCGTCGCCCTCGTCCACTCATGGTTTGGAAAGAACAGAGTGGGGGCGGCTATTCCGGGCAGAGCTCAGATTACACAAATCCTGTATCTGTTAGATTATCATCTAATTGATTAGATAATAATCTAATTCAATCTAATTGTCAATGACGATCTGGTTTGCCGTCTACCCCCCCGCCCAGGCGCGTGTTTCAGCCTCGGCGCTGGATGAAATGCTGCGTGGAAGCCGGCAGGTGAGTGTCACCGCGGCTATTCGATTAGGAGAGAATCGAGAGCAATTCGGAGAGTCCTGTCCAGAGCTGGTACAGCCCGAACAGGGTCAGAGCGGCGAAGGATGCGGCCAGCAGCGCTTTGTTGACCTTTGGATCGAGACGCTTGGCGGCGGCGAAAAGGGTGATCAGCCCAACTAGACCGCTGATCATGAGGCCGTAGAAGCCAAAGAGAAATGCCAGGCCGAACCTGGGGGCATTGCGCCACCCTTCTATGACGATGGGTCCGCTGATGGTTGCCCAGAAGATGTAAGGATTAGGATTAAGGAGATTGACCAGAGCCGCTTTCACCACAGACTTCTGGCTGGATTCGGGCTCAACGGAAACGGTCGGCTCGGTAGAGTTAAGGGTCTGGAACGCCTTCCAGGCCAGGTAGAGCAGAAATACGCCACCGACAATCTGCAGCGGGATCAACAGCTGCGGCGGCAGTTTTGTCAGGACTATCAGCACCAGTGTTAAGATTGGGCCGTCACTAAGCAATGGGGCAAAGGCCGCCATCACTGACCGCCGCCACCCTCGCACCAACGTCTGCGATAGGAGATACGCTTGAAAAGGCCCGGGTTGAAAGGCTGCCACCCCACCCAACACCGCGCCCCTGAGAAAAAAGCTCCACATCTGCGGTTTCCTTGCTGTGAACCATCATGCCAAATGAGTGATTTTAATTGATGAAGCAGCTATCTGACAATATAATGTCGTCATGTCACAGTTTGAGGGAAAAGTAAGTAAGAGTTGGTCTCGACCTCATCGCTACTTCGCCTTGACGCTGGTAATCATTGCCTTGGTCTGGCTGGCTTCAACCATGTTCGAGCTGATCATACCCTTGGCGATTTCAGCCTTATTAGCCATCGTATTGAATCCTGCGGTCAGCTTTGTCAACGGCCGAACGAAGCTGAAACGCTCCTGGGTTGTAGGCCTGGTCTACATGGCATCGCTGGCGCTGCTGGTCACCGCAGCTGTAATCGTCGTGCCAATCCTGATCGACCAAGTAGGCAGGCTTTCAACCGAACTAGAGTCTGTGATTACCGGCATTGAAGAAACGCTGTCCACACCGACCTATCTCATGGGATTCCAATTGCCATTGGAAAACATGGTCAGCGATATTGAAATGCTGTCCACCGACTTCATACGCACCGATATCCTCTTGAGCGCTCTACAGTCAGCCAGTACCAACTTGGGCTGGGCGCTGGTGGTTCTGGTCACTACTTACACACTGTTGCAGGATTGGCCCAAACTGCGCAACTGGCTGATTGGGCTGGCCCCGCACGATACTCAGCCTGAGATTCGAAGGATCTTCGACGAGATAGGGACAGTCTGGGAGAGCTATCTGCGGGGGCAGCTGCGGCTGATGATCGTTGTCGGCCTAATGACTGGGTTGGTCTCAGCCGCTATTGGCCTGCCAGGAGCCTTTGGTCTCGGGTTTCTGCTTGGGCTTGCAGATCCCATTCTTACGGTCGGGCCAGCCATTGTCACCGCTGTGGCAGCGCTGGTCGCCTTCTTCGCCGGCTCCACTTTCCTGCCCATCTCCAACCTATGGTTCGCGCTACTGGTGGCGCTGGTTTATAACATCATCAAGCTCATCGAAGATGTATGGTTGCGGCCCCGTATCATGGGCCATTCAATGAACCTGCACCCTACGGTGGTATTTATCGGTGTGATTGGCGCTCTGGCGTTGGGCGGGGTTCTGGTGGCGCTGATTATTATCCCGATGATGGGTACAGCGGTAATCGTTGGGCGGTATTTACACTGCAAGATCTTGGACGTCCCTGCCTGGCCTGACGGCTGATGGCAAGGCGCAGAGGCGCGAGGCACTCCTTGACAACTAAAAAGGGTCTGGCGGCGATTTTGCTCCTTCAGCAGAACCGCCGCCAGACCCTTTGTCTTTTTTGGCCTGTGTCGCTGACTACAGCTTGGTCATAATCTCCGGCCCATTTTCGGTGATAGCGATGGTGTGTTCGAATTGTGCCGA
>JAHEEY010000469.1 GCA_024640485.1 Chloroflexota bacterium
CTCTTGACGGTGGAGATAATCCTTATGGGCGGATTGGCTGTCATACTTGTGATCATGCTTAACAGCGGTGTTCTGCAAACTCAACTTATCGAGGCCGCCTCATCCACTTACACCCCGGCCTTGCGCTATCTCTTGGACCAGAACCCGCCCGATCAAGGTGGCATTGCTGAATGGCTGGAGAGCGCCGCATCTACACCAACGCTTCCTCTCTCGTTTGATGGCATTGATGAGATGTTCGTCGTTGGTCGAGACGGCCGTCTGCTTGGCTCAAAATCAACCCATTTGCCGGACAGCAATCAGATAGGACAGCCGCTTGATACGCAGGCCATCCCCGGACTGGACGGCCCTATTCAGGCAGCGCTAGTTGGCGAAGAAGATATAGAACGACTGTACACGGTTGCCAGGCCGGGTGAGAATGTGATTATGGCCATTCCAATATGGGACGCAGATCATGCACAAGTGCTAGGCGTCGCAGCGGCCATCGTATCAGCGCCCACTATTGGTTCACTCCTGAGTGAAGTCGCGCCCGTTTTGGGCATCAGCCTATTACTTTTCACATTCATCTCGGCTCTCATCGGCACAGCTTATGGATTTCTGGCCGCGCGCAAGCCCGTCCAGCGGCTCAACCAGCTGGCCGAAGCCAGTGTGTCATGGAGTCAGGGGGATTTCAGTGTCATTATTGATGATCCAGTCCAAGACGAATTAGGCCAGTTGACCCAACGTCTTAACAATATGGCGGGACAACTTGGCCATCTTTTAGAAACCCGCCGTGAATTGGCCATTCTTGAGGAACGCAACCGGCTGGCGCGGGATCTGCATGACAGCGTTAAACAGCAAGCCTTCGCCGCCGCCGCCCAGATAAGTGGTGTGCGCGCCCTTTTGCAGCGCGATCCGAAAGAGGCCGCAAGCCATCTTTCAGAAGCCGAACATCTGATTTACGGCTTGCGACAAGAATTGACGGCACTCATACTGGAACTACGGCCAGCGGCATTTGAAGGTAAGGGATTGGCCGCAGCGGTTGGTGACTATGCAGCCAACTGGTCACGGCAAAATGGAATTGTGCCTGACCTACGTATCCAGGGGGAGCGTGCACTGCCGTTACCCATTGAGCAGGCGCTGTTCCGGATTGTGCAAGAAGCATTGGCCAATACCGCCCGGCACAGCAAGGCCCAACAGGTAGAGGTTGTCCTGAATTACACTCACGATGCCATCCAGCTGATGGTCGCCGACGATGGATGCGGGTTTGATATGGATCACAGGCGGCGCGGGTATGGGTTACGCTCAATGCAAGAACGCACGGAAGCGTTGGGCGGTATATTGACGATTGAAAGCGTATTGGAACAGGGAACAACTGTCTCTTGTACTGTGCCCACAAAGGAGAATTCTGGTGAATAAACCGATTACGGTATTACTTGTTGATGATCATGCCGTGGTACGCCAAGGGGTTCGTTTTTTTCTGGAGTCTCAAGATGATTTTGAGGTTGTTGGGGAGGCGGATTCGGGTGAAACGGCCGTGAAGTTTGCCGCCGAACACATTCCTGATGTTGTCCTGATGGATCTCGTGATGCCCGAAATGGATGGCGTTGAGGCCACCCGACAAGTGAAAAATGTCAGTCCGCGTTCACGAATCGTGGTGTTAACTTCCTATCATGACGATGAATACATTTTTCCGGCGCTGCAAGCCGGAGCAATTTCGTACATTCTGAAAGATATTCACATGGACGAGTTGGCCGAGGCTGTTAGGCGAGCAGCCCGCGACGAAGTGACCCTGCATCCGCGTGTCGCCGCCCGAATCATCCAGGAATTGCATGGGGCGAAGAGCAATGAGGTCAAACCTCTTGCCGAATTGACAAACCGTGAGATGGAAGTTCTCAAACTCATCGCCGAGGGGCTAAACAACCTTAATATCGCCAAACAGCTGACCATTACGGAGTATACGGTCAAGGGACATGTCAGCAATATCTTGAGCAAACTGCACTTAGCTGATCGCACCCAAGCGGCCGTTTATGCCTGGAAGCAAGGTGTTGTCAATCGGAATTGAAAACTCTGTGACCCTAGGCGTATGAAAGCTGTGGCAGAAAGGATGGCTGCCCGTCTCCCAGCGCGGCTGGCGCCCATCATGGCGATCAGGCAACAAAAAAGACCAGATTACTCTGGTCTTTTCCGTGCCTTGGACGGCAGCGGCTGGGGCAATCGTTCAAGTGGATAACGGTTGTTGTTTTCTTGCCCAAGCACGTTGCTCAAAGGGACTTACAGGATTATCAAACAGCCGAGACCCAATATGGCATCCACTCATTGTAGCTTTCAATCCCACGTTCTTGTTTGACATCTTCGATTTCGAGATTTCGTTTCTCTAGTATCATCTTGTCGCACTTCCCGGCAAACTCGAGAGAATTGTCTGGATGAGGTTTTTGCACCCTACCAGATTTTCCTTGTTATGAACTAGCAGCGGCCGATTGCGGAACATTACTCAGGCTTCGACGACCCATTAGTAAAGCGTAGGCCGCCATTACAACCAGTCCGATTGTGGACATCAATCCGACCACGTCGCCAATGAGTGGATAGATCGTGGTGGGGCTGCTGGTGGGAACCTGAGCCAGGATGTAGTTGCCGCTATCGGCCAGACCTGTGCCGGTCGCCAGAACCCGGCCATAACCGTCCGCAACAATTGACATGCCTTCATCCGTCTGCCGAATCACCGACGCTCCGTTCTCAATGGCGCGGAAGACAGCCATTTCGGCATGAATCGCGAAAATACCGTCCCACTCCTTCGAGGGAGAGAGCAGAATGTTCACTTTTTGCTGGCCGACCTGGCGCACGATGTTGGGGAAATCGGTATCCCAGCAGATGATGCCGGCGAGAGGTCCGTAGGCTGTTTCCACCACTTGAATATCACCGCTGCCTTTCAACGTGCCTTCCATAAAATTGCCGCCATATTTGACGTGTTCGATAACGTTGCGGCCGTCCGGCCCGGACACGTACAGTACATTTTCCCAGGTTCGGTCGCTATTTAGGAAAGCGGTAAAGGTCGGCATCGCCAGATAAACACCCGCTTCCTGGGCCAAGGCCTGACCCTGACTCAAGACGGCCTGCACATCTTCTTCGACGCCGATAATCGCTTGTTCCGGCCAGAGGATGATCTTGGCGCCGTCAGCTATCGCCGTTTCGGTCATGCTCAAATATTGGGCATGCACAGCTTGCGTCGCCTGTCGGTAAGCGGCCTCACCTTCTTTGTCGTACAATTCGTTCAATTCACCCACATGATTTTCAACCAATGTGAAGGACGCCACTGATACAGTTTCCTGGGCCCCGATTTCCGGGGCGGTTGCCAGCCGGATGACGCCGTAGCCAATCACGACCAGCATGACGAGGCCAAAAGCAGCGATGCCGGCTCGAACCCGCGCCCACTCAAAACCGTTCTCCCAGGCCCAATTGACGATAGCCGGAAACCAGGAAACGAGGAAAGTAAGGCCCAACATGCCAGTGACGGCCGTTATTTGCGCTACGACTGGAATGGCATACTGTGAATACCCCGTCGCCCCAAAATTGCCAATGGGATTGGTGCTGCTGTTGAGAAACTCTAAAGTCGTCCCAGCCAAGGGGAAAATAAAGGTAGCGATGAACGGTAGACGGCCGTTATGCTGCAAACGAGGTGCCAGCCAGCGGTCGACAAAGAATGGAATCATCCCGATCAATGCCTGTACCGCCATGAAAATGAAGTGGGCCGGACCAAAAATCGGCGTGGCTCCGTACCAGGAAATGGACAAGGTGATCCAGGAAACGAGGAA
>JAHEEY010000072.1 GCA_024640485.1 Chloroflexota bacterium
AGGATGACGTCCAGATCGCCGTCACCGTCTAGATCCGCCAATGCGGTACTGTGGTGAAAAGTGCCGGTGTTGTCGGTCATCACCAGCCAGAAGTAGTAGGTGAGCGCACCGAGCCCCACCAAGCTCAGGAACAGCAGCATCCCGAATAGCCTGGCAGTGGTTGAGCTTGGGTGAGATGTGCTCACCATAGTGACCTCGTTTGCGGGCTTCCCCTCGCGGAGAGGGTTGTTACGTCTTCCGCAGATGTCAGGTAGATTTTTCGGTGAAGTTAATTAATCTTTAACCATAGCATAAACTAAGGGTGCAGCGCACAAACAAGAGATAGTTATTCACACTGATTTTACCTTTTGCAGCTGCCGGCGGTGATGTTGAGCGGTTCAACCGCAAGGAGGTGGCGGAATAGTTCCTGCTTCTCACAACGGTAATGGCTCCTGCAGCTGCGCGGCGGCAAAGAGGATGTGATGCCGCCGCTGGAACGTCGCTCGGAGGCCGATCGACGGGTCACAAACATGACTTTAAGAAGGTTCTGTATTACAATCCCCGGCGGGTAGTTGTCTGCCAACGGCAGGTGATTTTCTGCCTAGTAATTTAAAATAGACTGCTTCGTGTATGTCCGATCACAGCTAGCTATTCCTGAAAGTGAGTAAGTAGTGGGCACAATGGGCAGTCACGCGCTCTTGGCATAGTCCTTATGTTGGGCAGATTTAGGTGAGCCATTTGACAGACTCCTCTTCCATCCCCCGTCTTGTGTCTATTCCGTGAAGCGTACGAAAATTAAGAATTCGGGTTGATTTTGGCAAAACCCAGGGAACACGGCAGCGTCAATTCCCCAGGTTGGCCGCGGCAAGACAGGAATGCAGGCATCGCACGCTGCAAAATCACTCCTGTTGGGCCGGTTATTTAAGGAGTTTCAGATGAAACAATCATTTAGGGCTGTGGCCTGGGCATCTATGCTGGCTTTATTGCTCATTACGCTGATCGCCTGCGGGCCCGCCGGCGGCAAACCAGCGGCCGAAGAGTCGGCAGCTGATACCGCCCACAGCGATGTCACAGTAGATGAAGCGGTAGGTGAGGCGCCCGATGACGCCATCCACAGCGCCGTCGATACCGAGAATCCAGTTGTTGAAGCACCCGTCGTGGAGGGCGAATTGGAATATATTGAAATTGAAGCTGGTACCGGCGCGCAGCCAAATCCAGGGGACACTGTATTTGTTCATTACACTGGAAAGCTGGAAGATGGCACTGTCTTTGACAGCTCAGTTGAGCGGGGCACGCCTCTCGACTTCGTATTGGGCCAAGGCCAGGTGATTGCCGGCTGGGATCAAGGTATCGCCATGATGAAAGAAGGCGGCAAAGCGACCCTGATCATCCCGCCAAATTTGGGGTACGGCGCTCAAGGCGCCGGCGAGACCATCCCCCCCAACGCCACCCTCATCTTTGATGTAGAGCTGGTCTCTGTGGTCAAGCAGTTGGAGCCAACTGAAGTGGCTGCAGAAGATTACACCACGTTGGAAAGCGGCATTCAGATTTTCGATATTGAAGCCGGCGAAGGCGATCCCGTCGCCGAAGGTGACCGCATTTCGGTTCATTTCGCCGCCTGGAGTGAAATGGGCGCGCTGCTGGTTAACTCCCGTGACCAGGGCCCCGCGGTTTATTCCCTGGGTTCCACCGAGCTGTTCCTCAATGATTGGGACGAGGCGGTTCTGGGCATGAAGGTGGGCGGCTTGCGCCAGATTTTCATCCCGGCCGGCAGCGGCGGCAATGCCGCTCCGCCGGAGGAATCGTTGACTTTGGAGCTGGAGCTGCTGGGAACGGTTGAGCCCATCGCCCAAACCGAGGTTGACGAGGCGGATTACACCACCACCGACAGCGGTTTGAAATACTACGACATCGTCGTTGGTGAGGGCGAACTGGCGGAAGCCGGATCCACGGTCTCGGTCCATTACACCGGCTGGCTGCAGAGCACCGGCGACCAACTGGACAGCTCCGAGGAGCGAGGCGAGCCGGTTGAGTTCCCGCTGGGCATCGGTGCCGTTATCCCTGGCTGGGATGAAGGCATTCTGGGGATGCAGGTGGGCGGCCGCCGGCAGCTGGTGTTGACACCGGCCCTCGGTTTCGGCGAAGCTGGCAATGGCCCGATTCCGCCCGACTCTGTTCTGGTCTTCGAGATCGAGCTGATGGGTGTGACCGCTGCTTCTCCTATTGAATAATTGAACTCTGTACCTGCGCCAAGGACGCGATTGTGAGAGTGCCTTGGCCCAGGTGGGGAATGTGATTACATTCCTACGGGCCCCGAGGCTAACGGCTGAATTCAGCCGTTAGCCTCGGGGTTTTTTCTTTCAACATGGGCGCCGGTTAAAACGGCCTCGCTCAAGATTAGTTTAGAATCCATCCAGTTCGCTTGCTTTTAAGCTTGTTCTGGCTATCCTTTTCTCAGACTATCCGACGAATGAAGGCGATCGCCTGCTTTGCGATCATGGGAGTTATTCATGGATCTGCCGATTACACTTCAAACTGCTTTGACACAATTCCTCCTTTTTCTACCGAAACTAGTGATGTCGCTGGTCGTCTTTGTGGTCACGCTGTATCTGGCGGCGATTATCACTCGGTTGGCCCGCAAGGCGATGGTTGGGCGGCGGATGCCAGCTCATGTCATTGAGCCGTTGGGCCAGCTGGTCCGCTTGAGTATCGTGACCCTGGGCACTATCACCGCCCTGCAGCAGGTTGACTTCGACGTCACCGCATTTGTCGCCGGTTTGGGCATTATGGGTTTCGCAGTTGGCTTCGCGCTGCAGGACATCGCCCAGAACTTCGTGTCCGGGGTACTGCTGCTGGTGCAGCGTCCTTTTGCCGTGGGGGATTTCATCCAGGTGGAATCTTTTCAGGGGCACGTCCAGGAGATCAACCTGCGGGCTACCCGGGTGACTACACTGGACGGTGAAGATGTGCTTATCCCCAACCGGATTGTCTATGCCAACCCGATCACCAATTTCACGTTGACTGAATCGCGCCGGGTTCAAATCCCGGTGGGTGTGGCTTATGACAGCGATCTGGATCTGGTAGAAAAGGTAGTGATCGATACGGTGACAGCCCTGCCCCTGGTTCTGGCCGATCCTCGCCCGCAGGTCTCTATCAATAGCTTTGACGACTCTTCTATTAATGTGACCGTGCTGGTGTGGGTGGACGCGCGAACAGTCATGCCCAATGCGGTCAAGCACGCGGTGGTAACTGCGCTTAAAAAAGCATTCGACACCCACGGTATAGAAATCCCCTTTCCAATCCGGACCCTTCATTTGATGGACAGCGAAAAAGCGATGTTGAGCGAATTGAAAAGCTCCACAACCGCACGGTGAGTTTGTCGACGAACCGCACCTCTTTTGACCGGCTGGGAAGCTTCTTTGAGGCTGTTTGTGACTGCGGGGCATCTTGGGTACACTCCTGTTCGGAACCTAATCACAAATACTAGGATGGGAAGGAACAATGAAGCGATACGCGAAAATCCTCAGCACCGGACGATATGTGCCGGAGAAAATGGTGCCCAACTCATATTTCGACGAAATTCTGGGGCGGGAGGTCGATGAGTGGTTGGTGCAGAATGTGGGTATCAAAGAACGCCATGTGATGGCACCGGACGAAGCGACCAGTGATTTGTCTGCCCATGCCGCCCGGCAAGCGATGAACCGTGCCGGCATCGATCCGCTGGATCTGGATCTGATCATCGTAGCCACCGATACTCCCGATTATCTCAGCCCGGCCACAGCTACGGTGGTGCAGGCGAAACTGGGGGCTAAGAATGCGGGCACCTTTGATGTCAACTGCGCCTGTGCCGGCTGGGTGACGGCGATGGACACCGCCGCCCGCTTTATCGCCTCTGACGAGGAGTTGAACTACGTAATGGTGATCGGCGCTTACGGCATGACCCGGTTTGTGGATTACACCGATCATTACACCTGCACCCTTTTTGCTGACGGCGCCGGCGCCGCGCTGCTGGGAGTGGACTCAGAACCGGGCTTCCTGGCGGGCAAGCGTATCGCTGCCGGCGAATTTTATGATGCCCTGGGGATTTACACCGGCGGGGCCGCCTGCCCCACCACCCCGATTTCCGAAAACAACGGCACCCCCCGGGTGCGGTTCGTTAAGAAATTCCCGGCTACCTTCAATTCCGAAAATTGGCCCCGACTGGTGCGGGATACGGTGGCCAAGGCGAAGCTGACCCTGGACGATATCGACTTCTATCTGTTCACCCAGCTGAACGTGAATACCATTAAGATGATTATGGGCATTTTGGAGCAGCCTCTGGAGAAGACCCATTGGATCATGGACAAATGGGGCTATACCGGTTCAGCCTGTATCCCGATGGCTTTGGATGACGCCATTGAGATAGGTCGCGGCCCGAAACCAGGCGACAAGGTGCTGTTCTGCGCCAGCGGCGGCGGTATCTCCATGGCGGCGACCATCTGGCAGTGGTCCTAACCTGATCCTGCCAGGTCTGCAGAAAGGGGCGGCTGAAGGCGCGAGCGCATCACTTCTTTGGAGGGATTGATGTACATTGGTGATTATCTGGGGCGGCGGTCGATATATTCACCGGATAAGCTGGCTATCGTCGATGCCGGCAAAACACCTGAATGGCGGCTGAGCTACAGCCAGCTGAACGAGCGGGCCAACCGGCTGGCCAACTGGCTGCAGCGCGAGGCGGGGATCGGCTTCGGCGACCGGGTAGCGATTCTGGCGCGGGATGGGGTGGAGCATCTAGATACCTTTTTTGCCTGCGGCAAGCTGGGGGCGATCCATACCGCCCTCAACTGGCGGCTCCATTGGCGGGAGCTGGCGGGCATCGCCGCGGAGACATCCCCCAAACTATTGATTTATTCCGAAGAATTTCAGGAAGCGGTGGGCCAGCTGCTGGCAGATCCTGGAGCCGCCGGTATCAAACACACTATGCATATCGGGCAGCAGGGCGTAGCCGGCAGTCAATCTTTTGAAGCATCGCTTCAGGGTAGTGACAACAGCCCGGCTGCCAACCCGGCTGTTCAGGCGGAAACGATCGCGGCGCTGATCTTCACTGGCGGTACCACCGGCCTGCCCAAGGCGGCGCAGGTATCGCATCGCATGATCGGCTGGAACACTCTTAACACGGTGGTCCACGATCTGCACCATGATGATATTTACCTCAATGTGTTCCCCCTGTTCCATACAGGCGGCCTGTTTGTCTACACTCTGCCCCAAATCATTTTGGGCGGGACGACTATCCTGGTGCGGCAGTTTGAGCCGGCGCAGGTGATGGCGTTAATCGAGCGGGAAAAGGCGACCGTCTTCGCGGCGGTGCCGACCATGTACCAGCTGCTGACCCAGGCAGCTAATTGGGAGACGGCAGACCTCTCATCGCTGCGCTTCTGCACTAGCGGCGGGGCGCCGCTGCCGGTGCCCTTGGTAGAGAAATATACGGCTGAGAAGGGGATCCGTTTCAAGCAGGGGTTCGGCATGACTGAATTCGGGCCGGGGATCTTCGCGTTGGCGGCTGAGGACGCCATCGGCAAAGCAGGCAGCATCGGCCGGCCCAATTTCTTTGTCGATGCCCGCGTCGTCGATGATCAGAACCAGCCGGTCGGCCCGGATCTGGTGGGTGAACTAATCTTGAAGGGGCCGAGCATGTCCTCGGGCTACTTCAACAACCCGGCAGCCAGCCGGGAATCCATCGACGACGACGGCTGGTTCCACACCGGGGATCTGGCCCGACATGACCAGGAATGGTATTTCACCATTGTGGATCGCAAGAAGGATATGTTCATCTCCGGCGGCGAGAACATTTACCCGGCTGAGATTGAGAAGGCGCTGTACCAGCACGAAGCGGTCCATATGTGTGCCGTGGTGGGAGTGGCTGACGAGAAATGGGGCGAAGTCGGTGTGGCCTGTGTGGTATTGAAGCCCGGGGTGGAAGCTGGACCTAATGAGCTGCTGGATCACCTGCGCGACAACCTGGCGGGCTACAAAGTGCCGAAGCGGGTGGAGATCATGGCCAGCCTACCCATTTCCGGCGCTGGGAAGATCCTGAAGCGGGAGCTGCAGCGGCTGTTGGCTTAAGCAGCTTGCTTTCGATCGGTCGGCAGTGTCAAGTGTGATCGTGGACAACACTTGTCAAGATTTCAGTGGTCGCTAGATCATCTGCAGGAAATCGCCGGCATGAAGGGGAAGTTCGACAAACCAGGCGAATGGAAGACGCCTCCTGTTGGTAAGAGTTTTTCTAGGAAAACCTAAGCTACCAATTTGGAGGCGTCTTCTTTCTACGGCGGCGAAGTCAGGTTACGGGACGATGGGAAGTCCGGCAATTGGCGTGCTGCTGGCTATGAGGCCGGCATACACCCAACCTTGCCTGGTATCTGGAATGATGACACGCACCCAGGTGGCGTCTGCGTTACGGCCTAGCAGCGTAACCACGGTTCCAAGAGGAACTGAGGTAATCACGCTGTTGGTCGTTCCAGGGCCGGTACGTACATTTAACCGGTAGGCTCGAACCGTAGCTGTATTGCCCGCCGAGGCCGGCGCCGGTGTGGATTCCAATGGCAGCGTGCTGACAGGCACTGTGGTGCTCAACAAGGGCGCATAGACCCAGCCTTGCCTGTTGTCCGCCAGTACCACCTTGACCCAGGTGGAAGCCTCATTTCGAGCCAGCAGCCGCACGACCGTGCCCCGGCTGATCTGCGTGACGATATTGTTTGCCACCAGTGGGCTGGACCGAAGGTTGAGACGCGCGGATGTGGCCGTTCCCGTGGGATTCGCTGGCGTTGGCGCCGGCGCGGTAGCGGTACTCCAGGAGAGCCGAACCTCCGCCAGACCGACTCTGTCGTAATATTCAACCTTGAGGGGGATCTGGCCCCCGGGCAAGGTAATATCGGCGAAGTAGATGGTGCTCTGGTGGTCGCTCCAGGCGTTGATAAGCAGCTGGTCATTTACCCAAACTCGGATGCCGTCGTCTGAGGTAGCTGTGAAGCGGTAAAGGCCTGGATTAATGTTGATCGTCCGAGTCCAACGAGCCGAGAAATTATCGGGTCCAATCAGCCCCGGCGCCGGCGATCCGTTCTCCCAGTTGAAGCTGAGTACAGAGGGATCATCTCGGCTCAACGCTGGAGCACCGCTCAAGTTGGCGTTGGTGAAGTAATCGCCTCGCCAGCTCTCGAACAGAGGTACCGCACCGGCAACGGGTACCCAGCTCAGCAGCGCCTCAGCGCCCCCTTGATCTTCGTAGTATTCCATGCGCACCGGTATAGTGCCGCCTGCCAGGGCCACTTCGGCGTTGTAATAGGTGGCGGCCTGGTTGAACCAGCGATCGATGAGCAGCTGATTATTCACCCACAGACGCACGCCGTCGTCCGCCTTGACCGTGAAGCGGTAGCGTCCGGCTGATACGCTGAGATTATTGGTCCACCGGACAGAGAACTGATCAGCAGCCACCCCGGCACCTGGCGAACCGCCGCCGAAGTTGAAATCGATCCTTTGATCATAGCGGGTAAAGGCAGGCGTGCCTGACAGGTTCTTGTTATTATAATACTCACCTAACCAGGTGCCCGTGGGCTGGACGCCATCGACCCGCCACCAGTTCAGTTTGGCTACGGCAGCGCCACCTGCGTCGTAGTATTGGACTCGTATCTGATGTTCGCCCGAAGCCAGATAATAGTCGGTTTCGATGGCGTGTACTTGACTATCGGTCCAGGAATCGATCACTAGAACTTGATCGATCCACAAGCGCATGCCGTCATCGGTCGTTATTCGGAAGCGGTAGGTGCCGGCCGAAAAATCAACAGCGCGCTCCCATCGTGCGGAGAAGCTGTTGGCGTTGACGATGCCGGGCGCCGGCGAGCCCTGACCCCAGTCGTATTCCAACGAGGATTCCTGGCGCACCAGCACAGGATCTCCCGAAAGAGTCTGGTTGTTCCAATACTTGGCGTTCCAACTAGAATCGGCGGTGTAGCCCGTATCTATCTGGAGTGCCAACACAGTGAATACAGAAACCAATATAAAAAGTAGTTTCCCGATTTTTGATCCATTAATCGTCATCTGACACTTCCTCACTTGCCTATCTGTTTTCTAGAACTTAAAACGTCAGCACGCCTCACCGGCATACGAGGCCATGATACGCCTTTTTAAGGACGCCCACATCTGACTTTGGGCATAGACGTTCATCCTACTAAGGTCTTAGATCCGTTGATAACCAACAGGTTGTCATTTTGCCTGCTTATCATGAGCGGCACCAACCAATCTACGGATCGTGAAGAGAAGTACATCAATCGGCTCATGTTTGCTGACAAAAGCGGTGGCGCCTCCAGCCAAGGCCTGCTCACGCATTTTCCGGCTGTCGTGCAAACTGAGGACGACTACGGCGCAGGTGGGCAGCTGTTCAAGCAGATTTCTTATTGCTTTCCCGGTTATCTCTGGTGTGTTCACGCTCATGACAACAGCGTCCGGCTGCACTGCCGGCGCCAGCGCCAGCATCTGCTGCTCGCTGGTTGCCTCGCCAACCATCAACAGATCTGGCTCCAGCGCCAGGCGCATTCTGAGCCCCTGACGTATGGTCGCGACGCTATCAAGCACAAAGATGCGGATCAAGTGACCTCGGTTTGCTCCCAGATGGAGCCCTTATGGCTTGCTTCCCTGATACATGGGATAACTGTTAGATCCCTGACATGATTCTAGAGCAGGGTTTAGTCAGGCACATCGGCCTAAAGTCGCAGAGTTGAAAGGGCTTATGGCTAGGATTTGGCCGTCAAAAGTGGTGGTCCACGATGGCTACCTGGAATCAGCCAGGCCGAGGGAAAGAGTCTGATATGTTCTGTGTATAATGAATGAAACAACTTAAGCCATGTGTTAGGGAGATGTATCATGCCAATTCGTGTACTTCTGGTTGATGATCATCGGGTAGTCCGCCAGGGGCTGCATATGTTTCTGCGTCAGGACCCTGAGCTAGAGATTGTGGGCGAAGCCGCCAATGGCGTAGAAGCCGTTCGCCTGGTGCACCAGCTCAAGCCTGACGTGGTTCTCATGGACCTGTTGATGCCGGAAATGGACGGCATCACCGCCACTGGCATCATCAAGCATGAGCTGCCTGACGTAGAAGTTGTCGCTCTGACAAGCGTTTTGGAGGATGGCTCTGTTGTGGGGGCGATTCGCGCCGGCGCGATCGGGTACCTTCTGAAGGATACCGATGCTGACGAGCTCACGCGTGCGATCAAAGCGGCGGCAGCTGGACAAGTGCAGATGTCGCCGACGGTTTTAGCACGACTTACACGCGAGATTAAGCTGCCGGAAAGCCCAGAAAAATTAACGGGACGAGAAATAGAAGTTTTACGACTGCTGGCGAAAGGCCTATCGAATAGAGAAATCGGACTCGAGCTTGGGATTGTCGAGAAGACTGTAAAAACGCACGTAAGCAGCATCCTGGGCAAGCTGAACTTGCTCAGCCGGACACAGGCGACGCTATATGCTGTGCGCACCGGACTAGTGGACGCATGAGAACCAGTTATTCGCGGGGTTCTGCCGCCTCCGGACGAATTCGATTGGCTGGTCTGTTACTGTTTCTCATTTTGCTGCCATTGTGGTGGACCGCAACCCGCACCTATCAGAATCTTCTGCTCACCGAACAGCGCGCCGAAATCCAGGATACAGTCTTTGCACATGGATATGCGCTGTCTTCCGCTATCACTCGCCGGTTAATCCGGCTGCAAGGGCTGTCGGCCTTTGTACACGCCGAAATGGATAATCCAGGGTTTGAAGCGAAGTTGGATCCTTTCGTCACCCAACTGCTGGAGGGGGCGACTGGCGCAAGATACATGCTGGTCGCTCCTGGCGGCGTCGTCCAGTATGTCTATCCTCGGAATTATGATGACATTCAACTGGGTTCTGTGGCAAAGGGTGATTCTACATTTCCCGGGATCTCGCTTCTGCAGCTGGTAGAGTTTATCAATCCAGGATCGCCAGCCTCTAGTGAAACCGGTATCGTGACCTGGAAGACGGTCTATGAGGGCGAGCGAAAATGGGGGCTGGTCAGTATGGGGGTCAGCCTAGGGCCGCTGATGTCCGAGTCCGGCGTCAGCAGCATTGGCGATCAATTGCAGCTCGCCTTGCGTGACAATGAAGGGCGTGTGTTTTGGGGAGATGCGACTATATTCACAGATTCGCCAGTGATGGTCTCGATAGATGTCCAGGATGAGACCTGGTCGCTGGCAGGGATTCCGGCAATAGGTTGGGTCGCATCTGTGCAACGACCATTTCGCGTTTTTCAAGGTGTTAGCTTTCTCGTGCTGGTGTTGTTCGTGGCTCTCGTCGTGACCGTGGCCAATCGCCAGGCGCAATTAGCTGGGGCTGTGGCGCAGCGTACTCAAGAACTTCTTACGGCACAGCTTGAATTAGAGAGGCGGGTAGCGGAACGAACGCATCAGCTGACCATGCTCTTGACGATTTCGGCCAATATCACGTCCGAACTAGGATTACGTCCTTTACTGAGACTAATCCTGGATGAACTGCAGAAAACCGTGGAGTACGTCAATGCTACTATCATGGAGTTGGATGGCGACATGCTGGTACATGTTGCGTTTCAAGGGCACAACTTTCAAGAAGATACCGTAGGGCGCCGCTTTCCCGTGAACAGCCAAGAACCCGTGTGGGAGATGCTCGCCGCGGGTCGACCTTATATTAGTCGGCATGTATTGGACGAGACGCCCATGATCGATGCCATCAAACAGGTTATGGATGAAGATTGGCTGCGGGTTGGCATGTGTATCGGTGCGTGGTTGTTGGTTCCGCTGCGGCTAAAAGAGCGCCTGGTTGGTGTGTTGGCTTTGCACCACGACCAGGAAGTGTATTTCTCTGACGATCGGGTGCAGTTGGTTATGACCATCGCCAGCCAGGCGGCAATCGCGATTGAGAATGCCCACCTATATGAACAAGCTCACGAACTGGCA
The DNA here is from genome assembly GCA_024640485.1 of Chloroflexota bacterium. Taxonomy (GTDB): domain Bacteria; phylum Chloroflexota; class Anaerolineae; order Promineifilales; family Promineifilaceae; genus JAHEEY01. Next base: position 10,953 of record JAHEEY010000072.1, read on the forward strand.
GGGCTTAGAGAGCGGCAGAAATTGGCGCGCGATCTGCATGACTCTGTGTCTCAGGCGCTCTACGGCATTTCCCTGGGGGCGCGAACGGCGCGCTTGCTGCTTGAGCGCGATCCAGGTGAATTGGTCGAGCCGTTGGACTATATCCTGTCGATGGCCGAAGCAGGATTGTCGGAGATGCGTGCGCTGGTGTTTGAGCTGAGGCCTGAATCGTTGGAGAGGGAGGGGCTGGTAGCTGCCTTGAGCAAGCAAACAGCCGCAATCAAGGCGAGACATCAGCTTGATGTGGTGGCGAATTTCGGTGATGAGCCGGATGTTCCCCTAGAGATCAAAGAAGCACTCTATCGCATTTCTCAGGAAGCGCTCAACAACATTGTCAAACATGCCCGGGCAACGCGAATCCTGGCGAGCCTATCCAGGATGAGCGACTCTCTGGTGCTGGTAATTGAGGATAACGGTCGAGGCTTTGACGCCAGGAAAGATTACCCTGGTCACCTGGGGATGCGCTCGATGCAGGAGCGTAGTGAACGATTAGGGGGCCGGCTAACGATAGACAGCGTGCCTGATCAAGGAACCAGACTTCGCCTGCAAGTGCCGTATCAGGATGTGGGTCACCCTTGAGCGTCATGTTGTAGATCCTGCACACGAAGTAGCGCCAGCGGGTGATTTTTTCCTCTCCTTGCGAATCATCCATAATCGGCTTTTCAGTTAAGATGCGGCCATCGATAACCAGAGGCTGGCATATTTAGTCCCAAGTGCTTTATGTCACACGCAGTTAGGATTTTCCTCACTTGATTGTGAAATGCATCACAACTATCCTGTAGATGGAGCCTGGCAGCATCTTGCTGCCGAAATTTCGCTACCCTTCGGGGGAGTGGAGCCAAAGCGTCAATCAAACCTTACAGCAGAAATTATTGCTCTCAGCATCTGTTGATGCAGGAGGATTTCATGGTCAGACAGACCCTTATTGAAGTACTTCAGAAGATCCCCTGGTTCCAGAACCTGTCGCCTGATCACTTCCATAAATTGGCGGAGATCGCGACTGAAGTTGAATGGAAAGAGGGAGATATTATTTTTCGTGAAGGTGACCAGGACAAGCATCTGTATATGGTAGTGCATGGTCAGGTCGCCCTGGAAATCTATCTCCCCGGACAGGGGCGGATTACTATTTTGACCCTGGGGCCGGCTGAAGTATTCGGCTGGTCCGCAGTGACTCCTGTGGTAGGGACGCGTACAGCAACCGCTCGGGCGGCATGCGACACCTGTGCGGTCGCTTTCGATAGCGAAGCACTTCGACGCTTGTGTGATGAGGATTGTCACCTGGGCTATCTGGTTTACCGGCGGATCACCAACGTGATCGCCGGCAGGCTGATGGTCACACGCCTGCAGCTGATCAACATGTACGCCATCAAAAGGGAGTGAACAATCATGCCAAATACAACCCTTGCTCCCGGCATGCATATCACCATTGAAAAGCCGGAGCTCCAAACTGTTATAGAAGCGCTGCAGGCGGCTGGCTTCAGCACTATCGGGCCGACGCTGCGCGAAGGGGCGGTCGTCTATGACGAAATCAGCCGCATCGATCAGCTGCCTATTGGCTGGGGCGACGAACAGAAACCAGGCTCATACCGGCTGCTGTGGAATGATGACGATCGGTATTTCGGTTATGGATTAGGTCCGCACAGCTGGAAGAAATATCTGCACCCGCCCAGGCTGAAGCTGTTTTCGACCGCGTCCAACGGCAGCGTGCGGATTACACCCATTGATGATGCCCCTACCATGGCATTCATTGGGGTGCGCGCCTGTGAACTGCAGGCGATGGCGATTCAGGACCATATCTTCTTGGAAGGCACGTTCGACGATCCCCATTATAGAGCCCGCAGGCAGCGAGCCTTCATCCTGGCGGTTAACTGCACCCAGGTTTCCGACAGCTGCTACTGCACGTCCATGGGGTCCGGCCCTGAGATAGAAGAGGGGTTCGATCTCTCCCTGACAGAACTGGAAGACGAGTTTCTGATCGAAATTGGTTCGGAGCTTGGCACTGAGATGCTGCGCAGCAGCCAATGGCAGTTGGCTGGGGCGTTCTCTCTGAATCAGGCCCATCATATGCTGGAAAACGCCGAAGCATCGATCACGCGCAAGATGGAAACCAGCGACCTGCCGCAGCTGCTGTACCAAAATCTAGACCATCCGCGTTGGGATGAGGTGGCCAAGCGCTGTCTCTCCTGTATGAACTGCACTATGGTCTGCCCAACCTGCTTCTGTACCGATGTTGAGGATGTCGCCGATTTAACCGGCGCCAACTGCGAGCGGGTACGCGTGTGGGATTCGTGCTTCAACCCGGATTTCTCATACGTCCACGGCGGCAACCTCAGACCGGACACTCGTTCGCGCTACCGGCAGTGGATGAC
>JAHEEY010000073.1 GCA_024640485.1 Chloroflexota bacterium
CACCTTCTCGGCTGACGAACTGCATCTACTGCGCGCCGCCGAAGACCAAATCGACTCTGCCGTAATTCAGGGCTATGCCAGACACAAGCATCTGCAGTTCACCCGAGAGCTGGATACTATCTACCGGATAGATCGCATCCGTGATCAAGATCTCCCTTTCAGCGATATGCTCAACGCTGTCCTTCGGGAAGTGCTCTCAACCATTGAAGCGGAGATGGGGTTTGTGATGCTCTACAATAGAGCTGGAAAGCAGCTCGAGCTGCGGGCATCGACCCCCACGGATCTGTTTCAAAACTCAGCCGACTATGCCCTGGTAGACCAGCTGGTACAGGAGTCTCTGGACAAAGGCACGCTGATACACCGGGACCAGGTAGGGAGCGGCATTCACTCTTTGATGTGTCTGCCATTGATACTCAACGATCAAGTCATCGGCGTGCTGGGCACTATCAACCGCGTAGGCATGCGTGCTTTTACCCCCGCAGACCGCCGGCTGCTGGTGGCCATTGGCAGTCAGGTAGATACCGCGATTTTCGAGCGCCGCGAGAAGCTGCAGCTGCGCCGGGTGCTGGGCCGATCAGTCGACCCCCGGGTGATGGAGCGGCTGCTGGCTAATCCTGATGTCGACATTCTCAAAGGGGAAAGAACGGAGCTCTCGGTTCTCTACGCCGATATTCGCGGCTCTACCAGCCTGGCGGAAGAGACCGAACCGGAACTGCTGGTTGAATATATCAATGATTACCTGGCCCAAATGACCGAGGCGATCCTTTCTCACGAGGGTACCTTGGACAAATTCGTGGGCGATGAGGTGATGGCGCTGTTTGGCGCCCCCTTCCCTCAGGCAGACCACGCCCTACGGTCGGTCAGGGTGGGGCTGGCGATGCAAGCGGTTCACCAAGCGGCGATGCCTCAATGGCGGGCTCGCGGCGTTAAAGCGGCCCACATTGGCATCGGCATCGCCACCGGTGAGCTGATCGTCGGCGAAATGGGCTGCGCCTACCGGACTGATTACACGGTGATCGGCCGGGCAGCCAATTTGGGCGCCCGAATCTGCAGTGTTGCCGCCGGAGGACAGGTGCTGATCAGCCAGCGCACCTATGACCTGGTGAAAGAACGCGTCAAAGCGACCGCTGTCCCCAATCAGAATTTTAAGGGTGTGGACAAAGGTGTCACCGTCTATCACGTAACCGCAGTAATTGACTGAACCTAAACCTGAACCAACCAGGCGGCAGGGAGCCGCCCAACTATGATGGATGACAAATTACTTATTCAAGAAAAACTATCCCAGGCAACCGAGATCCTTGAGGAGCTTGATATCGATGTTTGGCTGACCTTTGTACGGGAGACACAGCTGCAGCCCGATCCGGCCCTGGAGCTGATTCTTGGCGCCGACATGACCTGGCATTCCGCCTTTCTGGTCAGCCGCACCGGCCAGCACATCGCCATCATCGGCCAATTTGACGCCGAACATGTGCGATCCGTAGAAGCGTATGCTGAAATCGTCCCTTATGATGAAGGAATCGGAGTTCATCTGCGGGCGGCGCTGGACAGGCTCGCCCCCAATAAGATAGCGGTCAACTACTCCGAGTCCGATGTCGCCGCCGACGGGCTGACCCACGGCATGTATCTGACCCTTAGAAAGTATCTGGCTGGCACGCCCCATGCCGACAAGTTGATTTCCGCCGAACAAATTATCCGGGCGGTACGGGGCCGGAAAAGCGCTACTGAAATCCAGCGGGTGCGGCAAGCGATAGCCACCACGGAAGAGCTGTTTGATGAAGTGGAGCTGTTCGTCCAGCCGGGGATGAGCCAGCGCCAGATCGCCGACTTCGTCCAAGGCCGGATCGATGCCCTTGGATTGGGCTACGCCTGGCCTAAAGCCCACAATCCCATCGTCACCTGCGGCCCTCATTCCGCCGTCGGCCATGCCGCCCCTGGGGATGTCATTTTGGAGAAAGGCCATACGCTGCACCTGGATCTCGGAGTCAAAGAAAACAGCTACTGCTCCGACATCCAACGGATGTGGTATGTACTCAAAGACGGTGAGACCGCTGCCCCCGCTGACGTCCAGCATGCTTTTGACGTTGTCTACGGCGCCATCAAGGCAGGAGAATCCTATCTCCGTCCTGGCGCGTTGGGCTGGCAGGTAGATGAAGCCGCCCGTGATTTTATCGTCGATAACGGCTTTCCTGAGTATAAACATGCCTTCGGCCACCTTCTGGGACGCTCAGCCCATGATGGCGCCACCGTGCTAGGTCCCCGATGGGAACGGTACTTAGGCGTCTGTGAACTCGCCGTCGAACCGGGCAACATCTTCACTTTAGAGCTGCATGTGCTGGTGCCGGATCGAGGCATGATGAGCCTGGAAGAAGATGTCCTGGTTACCGAAGATGGCATTGTCTATTTAAGCACCCCGCAGCGAGCGCTGCGATATATCAGGTAGCCGCTTCATGATGAACAGCCACGTCTGCCCCTATGTCTTGTCCCACTATCAGGTTTCTGCCATATCGGAAGCGCGTCAGGCGGGACAGAACTCGGCCGCCATCTCCTTGGATCTGGGGTTGACCCAAACGTCGGTGCAGATTCATACCGACTATATCAGCCTGCCAGATGACCAACAGCTGACCTGGTCCCAGTTAGAGTTGATCAGCCGGAACGAATTAACCTGCTATACCATCTCCGGCGGTGAGATTGAAAAGATTCAGTTTTACTCCGACTTCCAGAACCGGTTTTACAGCCTCATGCCTACGCTCAGGGCACCCACCATGCTGATCTCCGGCATTCCCATGCACCGCATCAAAGATACCGATCCCCATCGGGATACCCTGAGCAAAATCAGGGCCGTATCTCCTGTGGTGGGCCCGGTCCTGGACACTACCATGGGATTGGGCTACACCGCTATCGAAGCCGCCAAAGCGGCAGAGCATGTCACCACTATTGAACTGGACCCGACTGTGGAAGAAGTGTGCCGCCGTAATCCTTGGTCTCAGGGGCTGTTTGACAACCCAAAAATCAGCCGGCTCATCGGCGATGCCTATGATGTTATCGAGCAGTTTGAAGACGGTTCATTTTCGCGGATTGTCCACGATCCGCCGATGTTCAGCCTGGCTGGAGACCTCTATTCAGCTGATTTTTACCGCCAGCTGCTCCGTGTCCTCAAGCCAAGAGGGCGCCTTTTTCACTACATCGGCGATCCAAAGAGCCGATCCGGCAGCGGTGTTACCCGGGGTGTGGTCCGCCGGCTGCATGAGGCCGGTTTCCAGCGCGTGAAGCCGCGCCCAGAAGCTTTCGGCGTGGTCGCCTACAACTAGGAGCAAACCGCCCATTCCGCTCATTCAACGCTTGGAGAAGGATCCATGCAGGCAATTTTGGTGGCGAGAACCCCAGACGAACAAGATATCTTGGCCTTTGTGTTGAAACAGCTAGGGCTGCGCGTGGCCACAAGCCCTGATCTTAATACGGTCATTGACCGCTGGCTAGAGCGTCCCTCCGACTTGATCGTTACCGCTTGGGGCGAGGGCAGTGAACTAACCAATGAGATCATGGCGCTAAGAAGCGTCACTCAGGCGCCTTTGATCCTCATGGTCAATCCCCCAACTGAGAATCAGCTGTGCCGACTGCTTCAAGCCGGTGCCGACATCGTCCTTAATCGTCCAGTAGCGCCCCTGATCCTGACCGAATATATCCGGGCTGTTTTACGGCGTACCCAAACCGTGCCCACATTCGTTTTGCCCCGGCTCACGCTGCCCGATATCACCCTTAACCCTGACAGTCGGGAGGTGACCGTCTCCGGGCAGCCTCCCAGCCGCCTGACTCAGCTTGAATTCCGCTTGCTCTACGTCTTGATGGTGAACCGGGGTCAAGTTATCCCCATCGACATGATCGTCGAACGCGTCTGGGGATACCCTGGGCATGGAAACCGGGAGCTGGTCCGAGGGTTGGTAAGCCGCTTACGCCGCAAGATAGAACCGGGCACAGGGGAGCCTACCTTTATTCAAAATGTCCCTGGAGTGGGCTACCGTTTCTTCTTGGAAGAGGATTAGCTGCCTCTTTTGCTTTTAGGACTACCGTAGAGTCACGCTCTATCCACCATATCTATACACATTTGGGACATATCAGCCCCTTTTTGGATGATTTTCATACATCATTTACGCTGAAATTTGCACGGTATTGGTTTATTTTTCTGCATCAAACTAATATCGCGCTCGGATTTCTGTCAGCAAGCGGCACCAGACATATGGGCACCAGCATGGTTGAGGATTTTTCGTCTCAATCTGTGGTTTTAGGCTTCCGCTTTCTGGACACAACATAAATCTGCGCATTCTCAAGGAGTTGATGATGCCCAGTCTGAACAAAACGACGTACTGTCCCGAATGCCAAGGCAAAATAGCACTGAAGAAAGCCCCCAGATTAGGTCAGACCGTTGTCTGCAGCAGCTGCCGGACACGGCTAGAGGTCATTGAAACTGAGCCCCTGGAATTGGATTGGAGCTTTGACGATGATGACGACGAGGGCGACGATTTCCGTGAATTCGAATCTGATTACGATGCCTATGACGAAGATCTTGATTCGCGGATATACTCCAATTACTAGAGTGGGCTGCTTTTCCGGGGCAGGAACTGCTGGCTGGACTTTGAACATAGCCCAAACTCCTCCATAAGGCTGTTGGTAGACTCTTTTTCCCTGCACTATCTGGGCCACTGCTTCAAACAGGAATTGGCATAAAATCACGCCAAATGGTTGAGCACTCAGAACAACGAATCAAGTAAGAAGCGTTCACCTTATCCGCACAATCGTCAGCATGCCCGGCATTTTAGGACGACGTTTGAGGTAACACTATAGTCATCTTGGGCAGAGTTAGGTATACTGACTCTGCCTTTTTTGTTTTATGCTTCACGGAACATTTCGGGAGCGGCCTGTCGGGGGAAGATGCGCGGAAGTAAGGTTGACGCGCCTCTCGATCCAAGCCCAATCTGCTGGATTTCTCTGAACCCGCCAGATACCGAATTGTGCCTGCCCATAGGACCAGCACGCTGCCAAAGGTCAAATTCACCTTGGTAATGCAATGCCCACAGACGTAGTAAGTAGCTACAGTATCAGGGAGCGAAAGAATCGATGGCAAAGAAAGTGTTAGTGAGCGGCTGCTTCGACCTTCTCCACAGCGGCCATATCGCCTTCTTCAAAGAAGCCGCCAGCTATGGTGATCTCTTTGTGGCCTTAGGCTCGGACCGGACAGTCTTCGAGCTCAAAGGGCGCACCCCAGTGAATAACGAATCTGAGCGGCTTTTCATGGTCAAGTCGTCGAAATATGTCAAGGACGCCTTTGTATCTCAAGGCTCGGGAATGCTCGATTTCATTGGTGAGTTCAACACGGTGCAGCCAGACTTGTTCATTGTGAACGAAGAGGGGAACACCCCGGAAAAACAGAAACTGTGCCAGGATCATGGGGTGGAGTACGCCGTACTGAAGAGAGAACCCCACGCCGGCTTGACGCCTCGATCCACCACCGATCTGAGAACGGTCGATCAGATGCCGTTTCGCATTGATCTGGCAGGCGGTTGGTTGGATCAGCCGTATGTATCCAAGCATTATCCTGGCTCAGTGGTCACGATTTCTATCGAACCTACGATCTTGTTTAATGATCGCAGCGGTATGGCCTCCAGCACCAGACGAGCCGCCCTGGAAATGTGGGGGCCGCGGCTGCCGGCCGGCAGTCATGAGAAATTGGCAAAAGTGCTGTTCTGCTACGATAATCCCCCGGGAACAGAAACGATCTCTGGCTCGCAGGATTCCATTGGAATCGTATTTCCCGGCCTGGCTAAAGCCAACTACGACGGTCAATATTGGCCGGAGAACATCGAGCGCATACAGGATGAGATCTCGCTCAACTTCGTGGAAAGCGCCTTGTATTTAGTGACCTTGGGCCCTCGCCATGCCGGATATGATGTCCTTGACAATACCCGAATTGACAGCGCCGGGGCGAAAGCGCTAGCGGATGCCGCCGAAGGGTGTTGGCAGGCGATTCAACAGCGAGACGTCACCCAATTCGGCCGGTTTATCCGGGCTGGGTTTGAAGCCCAGATCGCCATGTTCCCGAACATGATGAATGATGCCGTGGCCGCTCTCATCGAGAAATACCGGGACTCTGCTCTCGGCTGGAAATTATCCGGGGCTGGCGGTGGCGGTTATCTCATCCTGGTGTCAGACAAGCCTATCCCCAATGCCGTGCGTGTGGTCGCCAGACGGGAGCATGATTAGGGCAAGATACCACAGCAGATTGCTGTTAATCAGCAGTCATATTTGATTGATTTGAACATTTTGAGAGGTTAATGAATGAAAACTGCACTCGTTTGTGGGGCCGGTGGGTTCATCGGTGGTCATCTGGTAAAGAAACTGAAGCGTGAAGGGTATTGGGTCCGTGCCGTCGATATCAAGAATCACGAATTCGAAACTTCCGCGGCAGACGAATTCAAACGGTTGGATCTGCGCGAAGAAGCCAACTGCATTGAAGCGCTCACCCTGAACGGCGGCACCTTTGACGAGGTATACCAGTTGGCGGCCGATATGGGCGGCATGGGATTCATCCACTCCGCCGAGTGCGACATCATGCACAACAGCGTCTTGATCAACATCCACATGACCCACCACGCCGCCCGCCTGGGTGTGCCCAGATACTTCTTCTCTTCTTCTGTGTGTGTCTATCGCGACATGCAGCCTGGTGAGCCAGAGATGACTGAAGCCCAAGCGATCCCGGCAAATCCTGACAATGAGTATGGATGGGAGAAACTGTACTCCGAACGGGTCGCCATGGCCTACGGACGCAACCAAGGGATGGCGGTCCGCATCGCCCGATTCCAGAACTGCTACGGCCCGTACGGCACTTGGACCGGTGGGCGCGAGAAAGCGCCGGCGGCCATCTGCCGCAAAACGGCTGAAATTGGGGATGTCGGCACCATTGAAGTGTGGGGCGACGGCACCGCGGTGCGCTCTTACACCTACGTAGATGACATGGTTGACGGCATTTACCTGGTAATGCACTCCGATCTGGAAGGCGCCGTCAACATCGGCAGCCCTGAGTACAACACGGTCAATGAATTGGTCGATACGGTAGCACAGGTTTCCGGCAAGAAGGTCACTGTCAAGCATATCGACGGCCCGGTGGGCGTCCAATCCCGCAACTTCAGCAATGAACGGATCTACTCCTTGGGATGGAAAGCCAAGAACAGCCTGAAAGATGGCATCGAGAAAACTTACCCCTGGATTCAGGATCAGGTCAAGGCTCTGAAATCCTAAGCCGCGCTGTTATCATCACCGGTTACAATCGGCAGCCTTGAGAGAGCCGTTGATCGCGCTCCCTTGAGGCTGTCCTTCTATTTTTCGATGCCGCGCCTACTTGCGCGGCATCAGACAGGGTTTACCAGGCCTCCAGGAGGTCAGCTCTATATGTCGGCAACAATCGTATTAACCAACGGGCATATCTACACGATGGATACCCGGAAGCCAAAAGCGACCGCGATCGCCATTCAAGACAATCGCATCGTTGCCCTGGGCAGCGACACCGAAATCGAGTCGCTTCGAGGGGCCGGCAGCCAAAAGATCGATCTGAACGGCCGCTGTGTCACCCCCGGACTGGTAGATGCTCACGTTCACTTTCAAGGATTCAGCCTCAACTTGCAGCGCATCGACATGTACGAAGTTCCCAGCCTGGAGGAAGCGTTGAACCGGCTGCGGGCTTATGCCCCCCAACTGGCGACCGGCCAATGGCTGCGCGGTCATGGCTGGACCCAGGAACTGTGGCCGGATCGCGCCTTCCCCACAGCCGCCCAGCTGGACAGCGCCGTCTCCCATCTGCCGGTCTATCTGACCCATAAGAGCGCCCATGCCGCCTGGGCCAACAGTATGGCGATGCGGATGGCCGGCATCGATGATCACACGCCCGATCCCCCTGGCGGCCACATTCAGCGGGATGAGAAAGGCAAAGCCACCGGCATGCTGTTCGAGGATGCCATGAACCTGGTGTCCGAACGCATCCCCAGAGCTACACCAGAGCAGCTGACCACGGCCATGCGCCAGGCACAAGAGATCTGCTGGCAGGCGGGACTAACCGGACTGCACGATTTTGACGGCCGCGATTGCTTCCAGGCGCTGCAGACCCTGCGCCACAACGGCGAATTAGGGCTGCGAATCGTCAAGAATATCCCCGTCTACCGACTGGAACATGCCATCGGCATCGGCCTGCAATCCGGCTTTGGTGATGATTGGCTCCGCGTTGGGGGCGTCAAGATGTTCGCTGACGGCGCCTTGGGGCCTCGCACCGCCTCGATGATCGCCCCCTATGAAGGGGAATCCGACAACTACGGCATTGTGGTCACCGATAAAGAAGAGATGATGGCCCAGGCCAGCCAGGCCAGCGCCCACGGGATCAGCGTCACAGTCCACGCCATCGGCGACCGGGCCAACCACGACATCCTGGATGTGTACCAGGCGGTTCGCCAGCAAGAAGCGGAGCGTGGGGAGGCCAGGACGCTGCGGCATCGCATTGAGCATGTCCAGCTTCTGCACCCTGATGATCTAGGACGCCTGTCACAGCTCAATGTCATCGCCTCGATGCAGCCGACCCACGCCACCTCTGACATGAAGATGGCCGACCACAATTGGGGTCAGCGGGCCCAATACAGTTACGCCTGGCGCACGCTGCTGGACACCGGCGCCACCCTGGTTTTCGGCTCCGATTCTCCAATTGAGTCCATCGCCCCCTTGCCAGGTATTCATGCCGCCGTCACCCGCCGTAAAGCGGACGGCACCCCCGGCCCGAACGGCTGGTATCCCGAGCAGAAACTAACCGTACCCGAAGCGGTCCATGCCTTCACCACCGCGGCAGCGATCACCAGCGGGCAAGAAGCCAATCTAGGCTCACTGGAAGCTGGAAAGCTGGCTGACCTGACCATATTTGAACGAGATATTTTCACCAGTTCCGCCGACGAACTGCTGGATATCCCTATTGCCGGCACCATGGTTGGCGGGCGCTTCATGTATCGCGCCTGGTAGCCGATCTCGGCCGGTCGGAAATCTACTGTCACAAAATCGCGAAGAGCGGTGTTATGATGAATAATATCGGTTTAGCCGGGGTTCTGTTTGCCTAACAAAATATGAGCGGACGGCTTCATCGACTTGTTCATGCCATTCTTTACTTGAGTTTAGGAGCAACAATGAAACACAGAAAGAGAAATCTAACAATCACCATCGGGGTGATTCTAATCGTGAGTTTGGCCCTGGTGGCCTTTATGCTGCAGCCTAGCGCAGCCGACCTATTGACCCAGGCGTTGGAAACTGGTGAATCGATCACTGATGGCCATGCCGTTATTGAATTCGAAGCAACCATGCCTGAAGATGCGTTCAGCGGCACGGTCGAGCTTTGGGGAAAGCTGAACGCCGGCGCAAACGGCGAGCCGGCCTTCCGTCTTGAGATTCTTGAAGCCAGCGAACCCGGAGCCGCCGGTGTCGTAGCGGTTAGTGACGGTTCTCAGCTCAGGATCTGGCATCCAGAGACCAACACCGTATTCACAGCCACACCAGAGGAAATGAAACAGTTCCTCACCGAGGCCATGGCTGATTATGAATTCGATCAACAATTCGGCCATGAACTCGACGGCGAATCTCCCCATGGAGATCATCCTGACACAGCGGAAGAAGCGGTGGCCGAGCTGCTGACTTATTTCACCGCAGAACGAATGGGCACTGAGGACCTGTGGGCTGCTACCGCCTACAAGATCCGCCTCGTCCCGATTCCAGAGCAAATGCCCGATGAAGTCCGCGCCGCTGGCGGATTCATCAATGTTTGGGTCAGCGCAGATAACAAGGCGCTGGTGGGTGCGGAATATGCGGAAAGCATGCTGGGATTCGCCGCCAAAGCCGGGGCCACGTCGCTGGAATTCAACCAGGGAGTTGATGCAGAGCGGTTCACCTTCGAGATCCCTGAAGGAGCTCAGGTAGTTAAGTTGGTCGACGTGATGGCGGTTGCCGCCGCGGAAGCCTCACAGCCGCTGCCGGAAGCGTTCGAAACGCTTTCGCCGGCCGAACTGCCCGAAGGGGCCACCCTAGTAGACGAATCCCAGGTGCGCGGCGCTGTGGTGCAGCGGTATCGCCTGGCTGATGGCAGCACCTTCACAGTCGCCCAAGGCCCAGCCGATATCAACTACCAGCCTGCCGAAATGGGTGACCCGGTCTCCGTGCGCGGCGTTGACGGCACCCTCTTTGCCGACAGTGACGGCAGCCGGGCGCTTCTCTCTTGGACCGAAGGTGAGGTCAGCTTCTGGATCGGCGGAGATCTCAGCGCTGAGGATCTATTCGCTATCGCCGAGTCACTTCGCTAACTACTAAACCACGCAAAAACCCGGCTTCTTGATGAAGCCGGGTTTCTCATTTCTCTTCCCTATTTATGATTGAAAACATACGCCTTTCTGGCCTGGGACGGCATTTCCAGCGCGGTGAGATGGAGGTGCAAGCCCTACACGGCATCGACCTATCTATCGCCCCTGGGGAGTTCCTGGCCTTAGTCGGCCCTTCTGGGTCTGGAAAATCTACTTTACTCAACTTATTGGGCGGGCTGGACAGGCCCTCAGACGGCCAGCTGTGGCTGGATGGGCTCCCGCTGCACACGGCTAACGACAAAGAACGCACCGAGCATCGCCGGCACCGGGTGGGGTTTATTTTTCAAAGCTTCAACCTGCTGCCCCGTTTGACCGCCTTAGAAAATGTGGCCATACCGTTGACGCTGGCGGGCGTGGGCAAATCAGAGCGAGAGGCCCGCGCCGCCAAAATGCTGGAACAGGTCGGACTAGGCCATCGGATGGACCATTATCCGGCCGAAATGTCCGGTGGTGAGCAGCAGCGGACGGCTGTGGCCCGGGCACTGATCCACTCCCCTTCCCTCATCCTGGCGGATGAGCCCACCGGCAATCTTGATTCTACCACCGGCAATGAAGTCATGGCGCTGCTGAAGAAGCTCAACAGTGAGCAGGGTATCACTCTGATCGTGGTCACCCACGACGCGGACGTGGCCGCCTTTGCCGACCGCATCGTCAGGCTGAAGGATGGCACTATCGCCGAAGTCGTGCAGAACAGCCGCGACGAGGCGGCCACCACAGCCAGGACAGAGCCTTCGCCCTTTTCACCGCCCACCAATTCAGGATTGCGCATCCGAGATATTGTCCGTTCAGCGTTCCGCAACCTGGGACGCCGTCCGGTGCGCAACATCCTCACCGCCGGCGGTGTCCTGATCGGCATCATCACTCTGGTAGCCATGGTCTCTTTTGGGGTCGGGGTACAGTTGGAGGTGCAGCGCAACTTCGAAACATTGGGGCTGGAAAACATCTTCGTCAGTCCTCAATTTGACGAGACCGACGAATTCGAGCCCTTTGCCCAGCCGAAACCATTGACTCCGCTCACCCCGGATGTGGCAAGTCGCATCCGGGCCCTTGCTGGCGTCAAGAGCGTCCAGCCGACGCTGGAACTGCCCTCCGGCCTGGATGTCAGCATGGCCGTCAATGGAGAAGTTTTCCCGGTGCGTCTGCTCCAGGGGACCGGACAGATGCAGTTTGGCCCGCCCGGCGCCACCGACATGGCGGCTGGTTCTGACTTCACCGAAGCGCTCACCTCTGGCGCGGTGCTGGTCTCAGGACTGGCAGATACCCTGTTAGCCGAAGGAGAGAGCTACCAGGATCTGCTGGGCCAGAGCATCGACCTGGAACTACGGCTGCCCAGAGGGGAAACAGACAGCTTCCCCACCCGCATCATCGGCATCCGGAATGGGTTCGGCAGCCGCTCTATCGATATTGGCCTGGATGAACGGGCCGACATCAAGTCCTGGTGGTTCGGCCAGCCTGACATCTTGGAAACCGAAGGGTATGACCGGCTGGTGGTGGAAGCGGATGATATTGATACCGTGCCGCAGCTGATCGAGATAATCGAATCGCTGGATCTGCAAACCCAATCACTGGGGTCGATGCTGGATGTAGCCAACCAGGTACTGTCGCTGCTGCAGGTGTTGCTGGGTTCCGTCGGCGGGCTGGCGCTGCTGGTAGCCGCCCTGGGGGTAGCCAACACCATGATGATGGCTATCTACGAACGCACCCGGGAGATCGGGGTACTCAAAGCGCTGGGCGCCTCTTCGGCCGAGATACGCTGGCTGTTCACCAGTGAAGCTGGCTTGATCGGGCTGGGCGGCGGCGCCATCGGCCTGCTGCTGGGCACCTTGCTGGGGCAGCTGGTGGACTGGATCGCTCACCGATACCTGATCAACGAAGGGGTCACCGGCGTTGGGCAGCTGTCAGTGGTGCCTCTCTGGTTGGCGCTGGGTTCCATGGTTTTCGCCACCGTAATCGGCATCATTGCCGGATTATACCCGGCTGCCAGGGCCGCCCGGCTGGACCCGGTCACCGCCCTCAGGCACGAATAATGGGTAACACAGAACCTCGGTCTCTGCCAACGGCCGGGACCGGGGTTCTGCTACGCTTCTACCAGCCCAAATGCCCTCACCGGGAAGGTGCCAAACGCTTTGACTTTGGCCGGCACCGCGAAGAACCGGAAATCTCTCTCGGGCAGCTGATCCAGATTGGTCAGATGTTCCACCACCGGGATCTCACTTCCAAGCAAGATGGTATGCACCGGACGCATCAGATCCGCGGTGCTGTCGATGTTCAGAGAATCGATGCCGACTAATGCCGCCGTCCCTGTAAGCGGCTCAGTTCTTGCTGAAGCCGCTGTCCCCCTGGGACCACTGCATGGTGTATAGGTTGAAGTAGCGTCCCTTCTTGGCCAACAGCTCTTGATGGCTCCCCTGCTCAACAATACGTCCGCCATCCAGCACCACAATCTGGTGCGCATTGATGATGGTGCTCAACCGGTGGGCAATGACAAAGCTGGTCCGGCCCGCCATCAGCGTTTCCAGTGCCTGTTGGATCTGCTTTTCAGTGGTAGTGTCCACGCTGCTGGTCGCTTCATCCAGAATGAGAATGCGGGGATCAGCCAACAGTGCCCGAGCGAAGGAAACGATCTGCCGCTGGCCAACGCTCAGGTTGACCCCGTTTTCACCCACATCAGTCTGGTATCCTTCTGGCAGGTGGCTGATAAATTCATGGGCGCCCACCGCCTTGGAAGCGGCCACGATCTCCTCTTCAGCGGCTTCGAGACGTCCGTAGCGGATGTTGTCGGCGATGCTGCCGGCAAACAAGAAGGTATCCTGAAGCACTATCCCCAGCTGAGAGCGCAGGCTGGCCTGGGTGACCTCTCGGATATCATAGCCATCGATGGTCAGTGAGCCGTCGTCGATATCAAAAAAGCGGGAGATCAGCCGGATGA
>JAHEEY010000470.1 GCA_024640485.1 Chloroflexota bacterium
TTACTTAACGGCTATTATAAGTTGACAAGGTCAAAATAATCAAGGAATCGGATAATCAGCTCATTCGTCATCAAAGGCACAGGAACCGGTTGATGGACGTTATGATACCAGATGCAAGCAGATGGCAAAAACTGGACATAATAATTGGTTCCGGGCTGCCGGAGATTCGGGATACGGCGCTCTGGGAATTTTGATGGAGCCGGTACTTATCGTGGAGAAATGGCACAAATGTGAGCGTCTGCGCAGAAGAAGTCGGTGTCCATGGGGGTCGGGGAAACAGAAACAGTTGTCATCTCCTTCGTGATTATATAAGATCACGCAGATGAACAAGCAACTTTCCCATATTGATGAAAGCGGCCGGGCACGCATGGTAGATGTCGGCCATAAACAGGATACCGAGCGCGTCGCCGTCGCCCGCGGCAGCGTGACGATGCAGCCGCAAACGCTGCAGCTCATTATTGAAGGCAACATGAAAAAAGGCGATGTACTCACGGTCGCCCAACTGGCAGGCGTCATGGGGGCAAAACGGACTGGTGATTTGATCCCGTTGTGCCATCCGCTCATATTGACCCATATTGACGTTACCTGTACGCCGAATACCGCTGAGTCTCGTGTCGATATTGAGGCGGTCGTCCGCCTGAAGGGGAAGACTGGGGTGGAGATGGAAGCGCTGACTGCTGTCACCTTGGCTGGGCTGACGGTCTACGACATGGCCAAGGCGGTTGACCGCACGATGCAGCTAACCAATGTGCGGTTGGTCAGAAAGGCTGGCGGCCAGAGCGGTGATTGGACACTAGATGAGTAGCGCGATCTGCGGCGCTGCCTTGAGACGCGGGATAAATTATGCAAGCTGAAATTCGACTATTTGCGACCTTGAAAGATCGTGCCGGCCGGGATCGGATTCTGGTTGATCTGCCTGAACCGACTACAGTCCAGGAAATGCTGGGGATTGTAGCCGCCAGCTACCCCGATCTTGAGGAAGCACTTCCTTCCGCCTTGATTGCCGTCAACCGAGCTTTTGCCTCTCTGCAGGCTGTGATTCATGCCAATGACGAAATCGCGATATTCCCGCCGGTTAGCGGCGGCAGTGATGAATTCCCTCATCCCACCTATTTTGCCATCACCCCGAACGAACTTGACATAAGTGAGATTCATGCCCATCTGACTGGTCCAGATGTGGGGGCTATCATCAGTTTTACCGGTTCTGTACGCGGCCAAACCCAACGTGAAGGGTATCCATCTGAGACGATTTACCTTGAATATGAAGCATATTCTGGTATGGCTGAGCTGAAAATGGGCCAGATCGCCAAGGAGATTTGGGAGCGATGGCCTTTGGTTAAGGGGGTGGCGATTGTGCAGCGAATTGGCAAGCTGGGGGTGGGAGATATCACTACTTTTGTCGCCTGCGCCTCCGGACATCGCGATCAAGGTGTATTCGATGCCGCTCGCTACGGCATTGACCGGTTGAAAGAGATCGTCCCCGTTTGGAAGAAGGAAATTAGCGCGGACAGCAATGTCTGGGTTGAGGGAAAATACCGGCCTACCGAGAAAGATAACTAGTCGGCTCAGTCAGTTCCTCTCATTTTCATTAGCAATATCCATCAGAAGTACAACTTATTCCCCCTTGTCGGTGTTTATGTTTTAGACAGGGCGGTCTGCTTCGTCATGAGCCGCTGTATTTTACCGCTGATGGGAATTTGCAGTTTGGCTGTGACACTCTGCCTAGTGTCGCCATGAGTGACGTTAGCTGCCTTGTCCAAACCTTTAGGAATCGTTGGATACCGGGACGATGGCTGGGAAAGTCGTGCAGCATCGCTCTCATCATCCATTAGTATGGAGATTTTCTTATGAAAAACGAATACTATCGCAAACACCGTGTTGTTATCACTGGGGCTGGGATGATCACGCCGTTGGGTCACAATGCGCCTGATACCTGGGCGGCCATCTTGGCGGGCAAGTCGGGCACTGGGCCAATGACCTTGATTACCCGGACGGATCATGTAGCCGGAACGGTCTGTGAAATCAAGGATTTTGATCCGGCCGCCTACATTGGCCGGCGGGAGGCTCGCCGGCGAGACCGTTTTCAGCAGCTGGCTACCGTTGCCGCTGCCGAGGCGATACAGCAGTCAAAGCTGGAAATCAATGACCAGAATCGCGAACGTGTCGGTATCTTCATGGGGACAGGTGTCGGCGGCATCCAGACATTAGTTGAACAAGAGCATGTGGTAATGGAGCAAGGGGTCCGACGGGTCAGCCCATTTGCGATCACGATGATCATGCCAAACGGTGCGGCCGGCATGTTGGCAATTGACTATGGTATCCATGGCCCAAGTACCACCATTACGACCGCGTGCGCCGCGGGTAATGACGCCATTGGTCATGGGTTCAAGGCGATTCAGCGCGGTGAACTTGATGCCGTGCTGGCAGGCGGCAGTGAGTCAATTCTAACCTCAGTGGCGGTAGGTGGTTTTGAAAGAGCTGGCGCGACTTCACCCAGGAGCGCCGGCACGCCGCAGCCATTTGACTTGAATCGAGATGGTCTGGTTGTTGGCGAGGGTGCCGGCGTGATGGTGCTGGAAAGCATGGAACATGCCCAGGCGCGCGGCGCTGTCATTTTGGCAGAAATTGTCGGCTACGGTCAAACAACGGACGCGCACCATATCACCGCGCCTGCGGAAGGAGGGGATGGGGCAGCCAGGGCGATGCGCAAAGCGCTTGCTGACGCCGATCTACCGCCTACGGCTGTCGATTATATTAGTGCTCACGGCACGTCAACGCCGTTGAACGACGCTTCAGAGACGTCCGCGATCAAAAGCGCCCTGGGCGATCATGCCTATCAAGTTGCTGTCAGTTCAACCAAGTCCATGACCGGACATATTATGGGCGCAACTGGTGCAATCGAAAGCGTTTTTTGTTCATTGGCTATCCGCGATCAAATCTTGCCGCCAACCATCAATTACGAAACCCCCGATCCCGCATGTGACCTCGATTACATTCCCAACCAGGCGCGTCCGGCCCGAGTGCGCGTTTGCATGAATAATGCCTTCGGTTTTGGGGGACACAACGCGGTGCTGATTTTCAAGGAATTTGAACAGTAGTGGGATAAAGCGTAGAATGTGCGAAGTACGTTTTGCCATGCTGCCTCCCTCGGATATTTCAAAGCAGACTACACCCTGAGGCGTGGGAGGTGTTCTAGCGAAGACCGCCTAGATTCAAGCCCTGCTGCAATGGATCGGCTGTCTTCTGCCATTTACGGATTCCTGCTACTGACAATGGATGATATCTTTCAGCTTGAAGAGAAGCTTCATATTCAATTCAATGATTACTCATTGATCTCGCGTGCCCTAACCCATCGCTCCTACTTGAATGAGAACCCTGACTCGATCTTGGAAGATAACGAGCGACTAGAGTTCTTGGGAGATGCCGTTTTAGATTTTGTGGTAGGTGCCTACCTGTACCATCGTTTTCCAGAAGTCGATGAGGGAGAGCTGACTAGCTTGCGGGCGGCGTTGGTAAGAACCAAGACATTGGCGGAATTCGCCAAGCTTTGGGATCTGGGCAGCTGTATTCGGCTTGGCTTTGGCGAGGCCGCCAGCGGTGGTCGTGAACGGGCGCCCATCCTTTGCGCCGCGTTTGAGGCCGTGATTGGCGCTATCTACCTGGACCTGGGGCTGGATCAAGTCAGCAAGCTGACAAAACCACTGATCGAGCCTGCCCTTATCAAGATAATGGACGATTCTCTGCACAAAGATGCTAAGAGCGAACTTCAGGT
>JAHEEY010000471.1 GCA_024640485.1 Chloroflexota bacterium
GGTCTCTGCCGCTGCCGCCGGCGTCAGCTGGCCGATGACTTCACTGCTGTGTTTCAGCGGCGGCAGGGCGTCGTACAGCTCTGAAAGGCCATACAGCGCCATCAGCTCAGGCGAGTAGCACTTGTTGCGCACATCCATCAGGTTGGCGCCGGACATGTCCGTGTAGTCGGCAGTGATCTCACCCGTGAGACGGTATTTGATGTAGTCCTTGACCATCAAGATGGCCCCGATTTGTTCGTAACTGCGCGGCTCGTTCTCTTTGAGCCAGACCAGCAGCGCATTGGGCTGGGCGGGCCAGAATGATTGGAGGGTGTAGGGGAACACCTCCGCATGGAGGCCGGATTGATGCCAGCGGGCGACCACATCCGCCGCTCGGGTGTCCATCGACTGGATGCCGCGGCGCAGCGCCCTGCCCTGCTTGTCCAGCAGATAGACGCCATTTCCGTGGCCGGTGTTGCCAATGCCGGCGATTTCCTCGGGCCGAACTCTCGACCTGGCCAGCACCTCGCGGACGGCAGTTGCCACGCTCTGCCACAACATCTCCATGTCGCGCTCGGTCCATCCGGCGTGAGGGAATTCGGTGTCGGCAGAACAGCCGGCAACCGCGATTTCCTTCCCCTGGAAATCATAGAGCGCGGCCTTGGAGAATGTATTTCCGTTATCGATGCCCAGTAGATATCTGCTCATGGTGCTTCTCCGTTTCCATTCAATGTTCACAAGCCAGACTGCCCCGTTCTTGATATTCGCCCTTGATGCGGGCTACGCTTGATCGCGGTCGGGCGGCTAGAGGGGACCTGTTTACCGCGCCGCTGGATTTGCTTATCCGGAAAATGCCGGCTCCAACAACCCCTTGACCCCGCAGTTGACCCGGAAAAGATCGCCCGCCAAAGGCTGATTCTTACGGGCTTCCTCATCAAACCCCCACCAGGCTGTGGTGACCAGTAGTTCATCCAGCTCCGGCCCCCCGAAGGCAAAGGATATGACATGCTCCACCGGGAAGGAGATCTGGCGTTCAATCTTGCCGTCGGGATCATAGCGAGTCAGCTTCCAACCAGCCCAATGCCCGCTCCAGACATACCCCTCCGCGTCCACGATCAATCCGTCAGGCATCCCCTCTTCGTCCGGCACCCGCGCGAACAGGCGGCGGTTGCTGACCGTTCCCCCGGCGGTGTCATAATCCAGAGCGATGATCTGCCCATGGCGCATGTCGGTCACGTATACGGTGCTGCCATCTGGGCTGACCCCGATGCCGTTGGCGGTGGCATAGCCGCTGTCCAGCAGATGAAAAGAGCCATCGGCATCCAGACGGTACAGTGAGCCATCCGGGGCGAAGGGATCTTGCATGTTGACGGTACCGACCAACAGGCGGCCCTGCCGGTCAACTGCGCCATCGTTGTAGCAGAGGTCTGGGTTTCCCGGCTCAGGTAGGCCGGCGATGAGTTCAGTCAAATTGCTATCGGGATGCCAGCCATAAAGCCCGTTCTGGGCGATGGCGATCCAGCCTCCAGAGGCGCGGCGGGCCAATGCGGTCACCGGAAAGCTTACCGGAAAAATCGTGCAGGTACCGGACAAAGGATCCAAGCGGCAGATGGGCCCTCCGCCCCAATCAACCCAATACAGGGCGTTCTCTTCCTGAACCCAGATGGGCGTTTCTCCCAGCTGATTCTGTGCTGGAAACAGGTGCTGCGGCTCGTTCATGTTCGGCCTCCCATGCTCAGACTCGAAACTGCTCGTAAAGCTGATGGCTGACCGGCGCCAGGGCCGGATACAGCTGTCGATAAATCTGGTACCAGTCCGCGTAGTTGGGCGCCAATTGGGGATCTGGCTGGTAAACTTTGCCCGGCTTGTAGACACGCTCAAAGGCATCCTGCTCGTCCCGGTACAGGCCGATTCCGATGCCGGCCAGGATGGCGGCGCCCAGCGGGGTCGCTTCTTCCACTTCAGGCACTTCGATGGGCAGCCCCACAACATCGGCTTTGTTCTGCATCCAGAAATGATTTCGGGTAGCGCCACCTACCACCACCAGCCGGTCCGGGTTGATTCCCAGCCCAGTCTTGAACGCGGTCACCATATCCAGCACCTGGTAATCCAGCCCCTCGATGATCGCCCTCAGCATGTCTCCGCTCTTTGCGAAGCTGCTCAGGCCGACGAAAGCCCCCAATGATCGGGCGTCAACCACCGGGCAGCCGGCAGCCGACATGTGGGGCAGGAACATAATGCCCCGGGCGCCTGCCGGCGAAGCGGCCGCCTCGGCCATCAAATAATCCCAATCTACCCCACCCTCTTGCTGCGCCAGCTGCAGGGCCTGGTGCCCGTACTCTTTCCGGTACCATTCCAGCATGTCCGAGGCGACTGCCCCGCCCCAGACCGCATAGGTGTCGCGGGCCACATGGGTCTCCACGGTCAA
Source organism: Chloroflexota bacterium (assembly GCA_024640485.1). Lineage (GTDB taxonomy): Bacteria > Chloroflexota > Anaerolineae > Promineifilales > Promineifilaceae > JAHEEY01. Next base: position 2,408 of record JAHEEY010000471.1, read on the forward strand.
TCCATATCTCCCTACCTCCGGGGTCAGGATCGGCTTGGGGGCAGCGGTCAAAACGATCCCCCAGGTGCCGGTGACGTCCAGGACAACCCCGGGGGCAAATGCGCCCACTGGCAAGGCACCGCACAAATAGTCGTGTCCGCCGAGCACGACCGGGGTGCCCGGAGCCAATCCAGTGGCCTCAGCGGCTGCTTCAGTCACCCCGCCTAAGACCGTGCCGCTGGGAAGGGGGTCACACAGCAACCGGCGCTCAATGCCGGTGCGGGCCAGGATTTCTTCTGACCAGTCCCGCTTCTGCTGATCGAACAGCAGGGTGCAGGATGCCATGGTGTAGTCGGTGGCCCGGCGGCCGCAGAGCATGAAATTCAAGAAATCCTCGATCAACAGCCACTTGTCGGTACGCGCCAGTATCTGGGGTTCGTGCTCGGCCATCCACAACAGCCGCAGGGCGGTATTGAAGCGCCACAAGGTGTTGCCGCCTATACGAAAACTCTCTTCGGCGCCGATGTGACGCTGCCACCAACTCAGCTGGGGTTCGGTGCGGGGGTCATGCCAATTGATGAACGGGTAGAGCCAGTTGCCCTGTTCGTCGATGGGCACGCCGTCCATGCCCATGCCGGTCACCGCCACCCCTTTGACCTGCCGGGGATCGGCCAGCGAGGCGACCGCTTCCTTCATGGCTGCCGCGGTGCCCCCCCATATCTGCTCCGGCTGCCATACCGACCAGTCCGGATGATCGGGATACGGGTTGAATTTCTCTGTGGGGCGGCTGCCGCTGGCGACGACATCCCCATCGAGATTGTATATCACGCATTTGAGGCTGGTAGAACCGAGGTCAATGCCGGCGAGAAGATCCATCTTACACACCCTTGTGGCAACTAAATATGCAGCTCCAGGCGGCTGCCGCCCCCATCACCGCCAACGGCACTGTATCGGCTGAGCATCCCTTCACCAGCGTGCCGGATGGAGTGTGGCTGAATTTCCCGGTGAACTGCTGGGCTCCTGGTGCGCGGCGGCCTCAGCCGCGGCACATCCAATGCCGCTGCGCTATCCCATTGAAAGGCGGCAGCGGTACTAGCGCTGACCGTAGCTGTTTTGGTACAGATCGACCATGTAATCAAGCTGGCTCTCGGTCAGCAGAATGGGCTGCCCGCGGAGCATCGCCAGATGGGTTATCTTGGCGATTTCCTCGACTTCGACGGCCATCTTGGTCGCCTGCTGTGCCGAGTCGCCGATAGTGAAAACGCCGTGATTCTGCATAATGATCGCCCGCGCCCGACCGATCTTGTCGATGATCTCCTGACCGATGTCTTCCCCTCCTATGGGCGCGTACCCACCCAGGGGAATCTCGCCGCCCAGCATCGCCG
>JAHEEY010000472.1 GCA_024640485.1 Chloroflexota bacterium
ATGGACGATCCTGAGCAGATTCGGCAGGTGCATTTGGCCTATTACCAGGCTGGGGCAGATTGTGTCATCACGGCCAGCTACCAGGCCTCGGTGGCTGGTTTCATGGCCAAGGGCCTCAGTGAGGAGGAAGCCGCCGCGAAGCTGCGCCTTTCAGCCCAATTGGGATTGGATGCTCGTCAGGAGTTTTGGGCGACGGAGGCAAACCGAATCGGCCGGCTGCGGCCGCTGGTCGCCGCCAGTGTAGGCCCTTACGGCGCATTCCTGGCCGATGGGTCCGAGTATACTGGTGATTATGACCTGGATGAAGAGGGGCTGTTTGCCTGGCACCGGCGGCGCTGGCATATCCTGGCTGAGAGCGGCGTTGATCTACTGGCGTGCGAGACGCTGCCCTCGATATCGGAGGCCCGGGCTCTGCAGCGTTTGCTGGCCGAGAGCCCTGAGATGCCTGCCTGGTTCAGTTTCAGCTGTCGTGATGGCCGGCATATCAGTGACGGCACCCCCATCACAGCGTGCGGGAGGCTGCTGGCGCAGGAGGATCAAGTGGTCGCCATTGGCATCAACTGCACCGCGCCCCGGTTTATTCCCAGCTTGATCAGCCAGCTGCGCGGGGTGACTCAGAAACCTATCGTGGTGTATCCCAACTCAGGTGAGACATATGATGTGGAGAACAAACGATGGTTGGGCCTTTCCGACGCGCCTAGCTTTGGCAGTCACAGTTTCCAGTGGCACCAGGAGGGGGCAGCGTTGATTGGCGGCTGCTGCCGGACTGGACCAGCCCATATTCAACAGATCGCCGAACAGCTGCGCGGCGACCCGGCCGATATCCAGTGAGCCGTGGCCGGTCACCCGGCGGTCACTTCATCAAAAGCCGTTTCTCCCGGCAATCATTTCTCATCCGGTGGTGGCTGCCGGTAACCAATCTATAAATCCGTTCCCGAAGTGAATGAGTGGAGCGCATCTTGTCTAATTATTGGGGTGAGTTGGCAGCGATTGCCACATCTATATGCTGGTCTGGTACCGCACTATTTTTCAGCTACAGCGGGCGCAAGGTCGGCTCCGGGGTGGTCAACCGCAGCCGGCTGCTGTTCGCGTTTCTGTTCCTGCTCATCGCGCACAAGATGGTTGAAGGGACGATCTTCCCGACTGGCGTGGAACCGTTTCGTTGGGGCTGGTTCGCGGTGTCCAGCGTCTTGGGATTGGTTCTGGGCGACTCTTTTCTCTTCCAGGCCTATGTCCTGATTGGCCCTAGGCTTTCGACGCTGCTGATGTCTACGGTGCCGATCTACAGCGTCATCTTAGGTTGGCTTCTGTTCGGCGAAACCATCTCGACTGTCGAATTGGCCGGGATCGCCCTGACTGTGGCAGGTATCGGCTGGGTGGTGACTGAGAAGCGGGGCGGGAAGACAGTTGTCGAAAATAAAGATTACGGTAAAGGGCTGCTGTTTGGACTGGCCGGAGCTTTTGGACAGGTCGCCAATCTGGTGACTGCACGCTATGGCCTAGTTGGCGGATTTTCTACCGTTTCGGCGACCATCATACGCATCTTGGTGGCCATTGTGATCATGTGGGCAGTCGCTTTATTTCAAGGGAAAGCGGGATATACGCTGCGGCAGTGGCGCCATCCTAAGGTGCTGCCGGCGATGCTAGCCGGCTCGTTTGTGGGGCCTTTCCTTGGGATCTGGTTTTCTCTTTTGGCGATCCAGCTGGCTCGCCTTGGGATTGCCTCGACCTTGATGGCGCTGCCGCCAGTGCTGCTGCTGCCAATGGAGTATCTGGTGTACAAGAGGCCGCCAAGCCGGCGAGGGATTGTCGGCACCCTGGTCGCTTTCGCGGGTGTCGCGCTTATCTTTGTGCCTGGCTGATCCCTGATTTGTGCCTGCCGTCCGACTAGTTCAGCGCTTCAATTAACTGCAGGACTCCCCATCCGTGCTGGCTGGTATGGGTGATGCTGAATCCGGATTGCCTGACAGCTTCTCCCGTCTCCCTATTCAAATGGCAGCTGCCCTGCAGGGCGAACCAGGCCGGCTGTAGGAAATCGGTCAGCCAGCGCGAGACCTTGCCCTGCCCTCTGACGTGCTCCAGCAGCAGCAGCTGCCCGCCTGGCCGCAGGACCCGTCGGATCTCCCCCAACGCTCGTTCGGGTTCAGGAATGGAGCAAAATACCAGGGTGCCGACCACGGTGTCAAATTGATCCGAGGCAAAGGGCAGCTGCTGGGCATCGGCACAGCTGGCGGCAAATGGGGATTTAACTGCTCGCCGGGCACTGCCGGACATACGCTCGATATTGGCATCAATACCGAATACGTTGGCTCCTTCGTGGTACCAGGGCAGGTTAGCACCCGTTCCCATGCCGATCTCCAGCAGGCAGCCGTTAGCTTTTACCAGCAGCTGGCGCCGCAGCCGGTTGAGCGATAGGGTCTCCAACAGCCACATTCCCCGGTCATATTGAATTGCTTCTGTTGTCGTCATAGCTTCCTCTGCTCGAACCATGCCCTGTCGGGCCTTGTCGGCCGTCTGATTGCCGCCAACATGTCCAGGACTATATCCTTATCATCTCTTGAATTGGCGATATAATATAGCTCAAGATCTGCATAATATATCCTGTTTGGAACAATGGTTCCAAGTTGATATGCCAACGGTGACCCGAGCTGGCTGAATGCCTTCAGTGGGGCCGTATTTTTGAAGGAGTTGCCAAATGTCAGCTTTTCTGCCAATTCTTTGCTTTCTGGGTGTCGGCCTTCTGGTGATTTTTGCGGCTTCAATCCGCATCGTCCAGGAGTACGAACGAGGGGTCATCTTTCGCTTAGGGCGGGTCACCAACCCAAAGGGTCCCGGCCTGTTCTTTATCATTCCCATCGTGGACCGGATGGTTAAGGTTGATTTGCGGACGATCACCTTGGACGTGCCTTCTCAAGAGGCAATTACCAGTGACAATGTCACCGTCAAGGTGAACGCAGTGGTCTATTTCCGGGTGGTTGATCCGGTCGCCGCTGTGGTTCAGATCGAGGATTACCGCCGGGCCACCTGGCAGATCGGTCAGACCAGTCTGCGAAACGTGATCGGCCAGTCTATGCTTGACTCTCTGCTCCAGGACCGGGAAACAATCAATGAGACGCTGCAGCATATCATTGACGAGGCGACCGAGCCTTGGGGTGTGAAGGTCAGCATTGTTGAAATCAAGGATGTGGAGCTGAACTCACAGATGGTTCGCGCTATGGCCCGGCAGGCAGAGGCTGAACGTGAGCGACGAGCCAAAGTCATCCATGCTCAAGGCGAGCTTCAGGCATCGGAGCATTTGGCTCAGGCGGCCAAGCGCATGAATGAAGAGCCTGGCTCTATGACCCTGCGCTATCTGCAAACACTGATGGAAATCGGTGTGGAACAAAATACCACCACCATCTTCCCGGTTCCGATCGACATGTTCTCAGCGTTTATAAAGCAGAAGATTGAACCAACAACCAAGAGCGATTAATATCATTTTACCTGAATGGTATGGGAGGTTTTAGCCTACAGCTTGACCTCCCATACCACATTGGAATCTCCTTGCGTCGACGAATTTTCCCCCTTTACCTCCTAATACTCATACTCAGCAGCGCTTGTGCGCTGCTGGACGGCCCGCCACAGCCAGTTATCCCTACGCCGCCACCAACGATTCAAGCCAGGGAACTGGGAGTCGCGGTGCCGGGCGAAACGGTATTTGATCCGGTTAGCGACGTGCTGCCAGCTATCGATCCACTGATACAGGCGCTGGTTGATAATGTCTCACA
>JAHEEY010000074.1 GCA_024640485.1 Chloroflexota bacterium
ACAAATGCCAGCAGATTGTCAGTTCGGGCAATCAGGTCGATCTCTCCCTCAGCGCAGCGCCAATTCCTCTCCACGATCTCGAGGCCGAGGGATTCAAGATGACGGGCGGCAATCGATTCTCCCCAATTGCCCAATTCTTTGCGTCCTAAACTGCTTGGCTTATTCACCGTCTGGCCCATCCAGATCAAATAGATCCGAGGAGAACCATTTTCGACTCCCCGACCCTGGTTTATCGGCGGGGGGCAGCAGCCGATCTAGCTGTTGCACAATCGGCTGCAGCCGATCGCGGTTTCGCGCCCATCGTCCATGTTCCCGTTTTCGCAGAAGGTCTGGGCGGGTTTCCTGCAGCCGTTCGTACAAGGCGACCGTGCGCTTGGCGGTTTCTCTGATATCAAAGCGGCTGCTGGCTATCTGGGCATTGACCCCCATCTGCAGGCGCAGCTCTTTGTTGAGAGCAAGGGCGACCATGGCTGTGGCCAACCCTGATTCCGGATAGCGGGTCAGAAAGCCAGTTTTGCCGGATTCGACGGTATCAACAATTCCGGGCGAAGAGACGGCAGCAATTGGCAGCCCTGAGGCCATTGCCTCGATAATGGTCAGCGGGTGGACCTCTGTGACTGAAGCGGTCGCGAATATGTCGGCGGCTGCCAGGTAGTTGGTGATGCTTTCATAGTCAATGGGTCCGGAAAGGTGCACTTGGCTGCCGACCCCCAGATCATGAGCTTGTTTTACCAGAAGGTTGGAGGAAGGGCCGTGTCCTACCAGCATCAAGTGGAGTTCGGGGACCATTTCTTGGGCCACGGCAAATTGATCCAGGAGCGTACTGAGATTCTTTTCTGGAGAGAGCCGGCCCACGTAGATAACCAGGATAGCGGATTCAGGCAAACCCAGTGCTTGCTTGGTCATCGGGTTGCTGGGGGTACGAAACGGTTCCAGGGCAACCCCGTTTTCAATTACTTCAATGGGCTTGCGTACCCCGAAGTTGGTCATCACCTCTCGTACGCTGTCCGATGGCGTGATGACCACATCGGCCAGGTCGGTAAAGTCGGGCCAAACCTGCCGCATAATGGCGTCAGCGGCTGGCTGCGGCAGGGGTATATACGCTCCGGTATACAGATCATACCGGGTGTGATTGGTATAGACGATGGGGCAGCGTCCGTACCGGTGAGCCAGTTCCACACTCATGAACAGATGGTGGCAGTGGATGATGTCCATTTCCTGCAGCAGATCTTGAGCCTGATTAGTGTACCGTGCAGTTACGTAATAGCCGTTGTCACCCAGAGCGACAGCCGGCGAGCGCACCACTCCGGGCTCTTCGCCAGCGGGATCGGGTTCCCCCAGGGTGAAAATCGTCACCTCATGCCCTAACTCTTCCAAGCTCTGTTTGTAAAGCGAGATCATCCGCGTAACGCCGTTGATAACCGGTTTGTAGCAGGCTGTAACCATTCCAATTCGCATGTAGTCGTATCCTCTGTCTTATTCGGTCGCCAGCAAGGCGGCAGTCGTTGGTCCGTAAATTGATCGGTCGTAATGATCTGCAAATCCGGCCATCAGCGGCAGGCACAACCCTGCCAAATCACTTCTGGGCGGTTGTCTAAAAGAGTGCGCGGCCGCTGACCTAAACCTAGCGTCACCAGCTCTGATCAGGTGCTCTGATTGACCACCAAGCCAGCGCGAAGTGACTGAAATATCATGGCGCAGTGACGCTGTCGTTTATCGCAGGATTCCACCTTCAATACTCTATTATATAACATCAAAGCTGCATCCGACCGACGATCTGTCAATCGAGGGGAGGTCTCTGAGCGGCGCTGCCCCTATGGTTCTCGGTTCTCGACCAGCGCAGGCCGACCAAAATATCTGGCGGATCCCGATCGAGATACGGCTTCTGACTCATGGCTTATTTCTCATAGCGCGCCTGGTTTACATAATATGAAGACCGAGTCGTGTGCTGCGCCGCAGACTGCCGCGGCTGTTCCATGGCTGCCGAGATGATGAGTTGGGATACCAATTCCTCGTTGGGCTGCAATGGTGGCGAGTTCAATCTCTATCGATTTCTTCAGGGTATTGTCAGCCGGGTTGGACTCAAGAACTCGTCCCTGGGGCACTGTTGGTATGTGAAAGTCGTGCATTTGAGTATAAGATCCTGGTATTCGATTGACAACCGGCGACTTCATTCACATGATCGGCAGCCCGCTCAAGTTTACAATAATTTACTTTTGACCCACATCTCAGTAAAATGAACAGACGGTAGCTTTCATTAAATGCCAAGCAGGCGACCGGTGTATGTTATTTTCTGCCGCTTAGCAATGCCTTCAAATAGGGGAAATTCACTGATGAGCAACCATTACCACTCGATCTTCTGTATTCTCCCACCTCATATGCTTCAAGAGATAATTGAGCACGGAACGCCTATGCAGCGGCGAATGGCATTGAAGAACTTGACCATTGGGGCGCAGGTGCGCGGGCGCCGGCATGATCTGACCCAGTTTGCCAAGCTGCAAGAAGAAGCGGCTGGCGGCTTGAACCGCACGGTTTTTGATGCCCAACATGGGTCTGCGCTGCCCGGGCGGAAGGTTCGGGGGGAGGGTGATCCGCCCGTGGGCGATCCGGCGGTGGAAGAGGCGTACGATGGGGCTGGGATTACTTACCAGATGTACAAGGAAGTCTATGGGCGTGACTCCATCGATGGCAGAGGCATGCCGTTAAACTCCACAGTTCATTACCAGAAGGGGTATGACAACGCGTTCTGGAATGGCGAACAGATGGTATACGGGGATGGAGATGAAGATCTGCCCATTTCGGAAAGGCTGTTCAATCGATTTTCTGCTTCTCTAGATATTATGGCCCATGAGCTGACCCACGGCGTCATTCAGGCTGAAGCGGGACTGGTCTACCGGGATGAGCCGGGGGCGTTGAATGAGTCAATGGCCGACGTTTTTGGATCGTTGGTGAAGCAGCGCTCACTTGGGCAAGATGCCCGAACTGCGGATTGGATTATCGGTGCAGGGCTGCTGACCAGCAACGTCAACGGGGTTGGGCTGCGCTCGATGAAGGCGCCCGGCACCGCTTACGACGATCCCGTTCTGGGCAAGGATCCCCAGCCGAGCCATATGGCCGATTACAAGAGCTTGCCTTACGACAATGGCGGCGTGCATATTAATTCCGGAATCCCTAATCACGCCTTTTACGTCGCCGCCTATGAATTGGGGGGACGGTCCTGGGAGAAGATGGGCAAGATCTGGTATGTGGCTTTGTGCGACAAGCTCAACCGGACTTCGCAGTTCCAGGCCGCGGCAGATATTACCCTGGCGGTTGCCGGCGACCTATACGGACGGGGCAGTTTGGAGCAGGGGGCAGTGGCCAAAGGTTGGCAGGAAGTGGGGATCGTCGCCCAGGACAGCGGCGGCGGGGACGGCGGCAGCGGCGGCACGCCATCAGAACTGCCTGGCTGCCTGCCGATGGTCAAGGCGATCATGCGGCTGCGCGGTTGAGCCGTCAAGATTCATAGGTGTAGGAGAATCGGTCATGCGAATCTACTTCGAACGGAGCGGGGGATTCATGGGGCTGCGGCTGGCTGGCACTGTCGATACCGATGGGCTGCCGGCTGAGGATGCGGACAGCCTGGTGGAAATGGTTGAGTCCGCGGACTTTTTCAACCTGCCCGCCCAACTGCTCCCCGACACTGAAGGCGGGGATAGATTTCAATATAAACTCATGGTGGAGGATGAAGCCCGCCGCCATTCGATAGAAACGGACGGGTCTTCTGTGCCAGCATCCTTGTGGCCCCTGCTGCGCCGGCTGACCATCCTGACCCGCGCCGGTCATGGCGGATTTGACACCAACTAGAGGGTGATCGAAACTAGCTTCTGCATTCCCTGATCTCTCAACCACAATTTGGTGCGCGATTTCTCCTGGGCATGAGGGATGCGGGCTACCGGCATTCTGCTCAATTCCAGCTTGCCCGTGGCACCATGCAGCTCATTCACTACCGGCAGGAGCCTTGTCGTTTCCAGCCCAAGCTCAGATGCAGATGCTACAAAAGCATTGTGAAGCTTGTTGGAGACTGGCTTGCCGGAAGTGACCACATATACCACATCGCAAAGACGCAGCCCTTCAATGGTGATGTTTGAGAGAGTCGAACCCAGGTCCATGACGATCATGTAGCCGGCGTTTATCATCGCGTCGAGGATCGCCTTGAGGCTTGTCGGCGCCGGCATGCGCCCAATACCGACCAGTTCTGCCGGCGTCGGAACTACCAGCAAGTTGCTGCGGTGCTTTTGGGCATATCCGGAGACCAGCGTCTCGCCAATTTGATTGGGTGGGTATCGCAGTAAATCGATGATGTGCCGCTTGCTGACCAGGTTGAGCATTGGCGCAATACTGCCTAACGGCAGGTCCAGATCAATGAGCACGACCGGCTGATCTCGGCGAATGACAATAGCCTCGCTCAGTTGAATCGCCAGGGTAGAGGTGCCTACACCTCCCTTCGGGCTGAACATGCCGACAATACGCCCTTTACCAGGCGCTGCTTCTTCCGGCGCATCCGCATCGCTTTCCCCCTGGTCAAGGATGGCGTCGATGTGGGCCAACAGCTCATCAGCTTGAAACGGTTTGACCAGATAATCATTGCCCCCGACCTTGAAGGCCCGCATTTTGTGCTGCCGGGTCATGCAGGCGGTTAGGAAGATAACAGGCGTGTTGGCTAGATCTGGATCTTGTCGGAGCTGTTCACAGACTTGAAAGCCATCCATACCCGGCATCATCACATCCAAAACAATGATGTCTGGCTGGAAACTACTGGCTACAGTGAGTCCTGTGGGGCCGTCTTTGGCGGTCTGAACTTCAAGATCGTTTCGGCTTAGCTGGTGTTCAACCAGATACCGAATCGGGAATTCGTCATCAATTACCAGAACCTTTTTTCGGCTCATCGTACCTGCTCCGTGGTTACTGTTCCGCTATGAATCAGCCGCTGCTGCAGGCGCCCGCAGCAGATTTGGCTACGCAAGAACCTGCCATCATTCACGAAAAACCTGTAATGGCGAAAATAACTTGCCCATCCACCCATCTATAATTGAGTTGCGGAAGAAGAGAGTTCTCTGCCCAAGATATTATGCCATTCGCAAATTACATTCTATCTTACGAAGGTGGGAACTACCAAGAACAGCTTCTTTAAGAGACGTTTCAACCATTGGGTCTATCTTCATCTATCTGAGTTGATCTTAATAGTGTATAATCTTTCTTCAGCGTTGAAATACTGTCGGTCTACCGTTTATCCGCGTAACGGTTTCAACTGCCTGAGCAAACTGTGTCGAAGCGGACGCTTTGATGAGGCGCTGCGGTAGGGGCTCGATTTATTCAAGCAGCAAGGAGAAGTGAGTTGAGTTGGTCAGTTCTGGTAGTTGATGATGAACCGATGGCCCGAGATCTTCTGCGCCTGATGCTGGAACGCGCCGGGTTCAATGTAGCAGAAGCGAGAGACGGGTTTGATGCCTTGGAAAAAGTCAAACAGAATCCGCCGGATGTCGTCATTCTTGATGTCATGATGCCGGGTATGGATGGTATTACTGTCTGCAGTACGCTTAGCAATGATGAAGCTACCGCTCATGTTCCGATTATTATGTTAAGTGCCAAGACGCATTCAACTTCGGTCCAAGAAGGGCTGACTGCCGGCGCCAAACGCTACCTATCTAAACTGATTTCCCGGAAAGATTTGATCAAGAACATTCATGAGTTGCTGGATGAGGTAGGCAAAGCACCCTAGTAATTCTTGCCCATCGCCTGCCCTCATTATTATTGCCTGTTCTACTCCGTTCCCCCGCCGTTAAGCGACGTTTTCTCCAGTAGATTCACCAGTCATAGCTAGTCGTGCCGCTTTGAGCTGTTCCTGTAATGCCGGCAGGGCAGTTCCCCCGGTGACAGTGCGGCTTGCCAATGACGCATTTACACCAAGAAGTGACGACACGTCTTCTCCAAAGCGGTCGCTTATGGACTGGAGCGACTCCAGCGAAAGCGCGGTGAGTTCCACGCCGGTACTCTCCGTCAAGCGAACCACGCGGCCGACGATATGATGCGCCTCCCTAAAGGGCACCTCTCTTTTGACCAAGTAATCAGCCAAATCGGTTGCCAGCAAGCTGGGCTCCAGCTGGGCCGCCATCTTCTCTGGACGCAGCCGTAAGGTGTTGATCAGCCCCTGCATGACCGGCAGCACCACGCACAAATTGTCAAAGGTGTCCAGTACTGGTTCCTTATCTTCCTGTAGATCTTTATCGTAGCTGGAGGGCAGCCCTTTTAGGGTAACCAGCAAGCCCATCAGGTTGCCGATGAGCCGCCCGCTCTTCCCTCTGGTCAGCTCCAAAGTGTCAGGATTCTTCTTCTGAGGCATCAGGCTGGAGCCGGTGCTGTAGCCGTCATCCAGGGTGATAAAAGCAAACTCAGCGCTGTTGAACAAAACCAGCTGTTCTGAAAGGCGGCTGAGATGAACGCCCAACACAGCCGCCGCATAGAGGAAATCGGCGGCGAAATCCCGATCAGAGACGGCGTCGAGACTGTTTTGAGATATTCGTTTGAATCCTAGCAATCCCGCAAGTGCCTGGCGGTCAATGGGGTAGGCGGTTCCAGCCAAGGCCGCCGAACCCAGCGGCAGAACTGAAGCGCGATCTGCCAGCTGGCTGAAGCGTTCAACATCCCGGACCAGCGGCCAAAAATGCGAAAGCATCCAATGCCCCCAGGTGACTGGCTGGGCATGTTGGAGATGGGTATAGCCTGGCATCGGCAGCGCCAAATTGGCCTCAGCGTTATCGACCATTGCCTGCTGAAGCCCATTCAGATGCGATTCAACCTGTTCACAGGCTCGCATGACCCATAAGCGGAAATCGGTGGCGACCTGGTCATTGCGGCTGCGTCCGGTATGGAGTTTGCCGCCGACGGAACCGACGATCTCGGTCAGCCGCCGCTCCACCGCGGAATGAATATCTTCATCCTGCGGCGAAAACTGGAAGGTGCCGCCGGCGAATTCCCCCCGCACTTGTTCCAAGCCGTTGATAATCTGCTGGGCCTCCCCATGGGAAAGCACTTCCGCCTCGATTAACCCCTTGGCCCAGGCGATGCTGCCGCTGATATCTTCATCATACAGCCTGACGTCAAAGGGGATGGACGCATTAAACTGGTGAACAAGCGTGTTTGTCGCTGCGGCAAATCTGCCGCCCCAAAGTTTTGACATGAGTTAAAATCCTACCCAGGTGCCCCAGGCGCCCACCCCAAGCATGATCAAGCCTGTGGCGAAATACATGATCCGGGCGTTTCTGTCGCCCATCAGCTGGCGAGCGCGCATCACCCGTCCCCGGTTCCAGTAGAAATCGGGCTGGGCAATTGTGCCGTAGAGGGTGAACAAGCCGAACAGAATTAGTATGATGTTGAGTGGGTCTATGGTCATGCCTTTTCTCCCTGGCGTTGGTCAGCTGCGATAATCGGCGTTGATGCTGATGTAATCATGGGTCAGATCAGTGGTCCATACGGTGACCTGTCCGTCACCGGCCCCCAGATCCAGCTCAATCATAAATGATTCCTGGCTGAATACAGCGGCGGCATCCGCTTCCTGATAATCGGTGGGCGTGCCGTGGGCGACTAATTGTAGGTCGCATGGTTCCGACAGACCAATCCACAGCCCTGTCCGGCTCTGATCAAAGGGGATACCTGCCCGTCCGGCAGCAGCCAAGATTCGGCCCCAATTGGGGTCACTGCCGGCGAATGCTGTTTTCACCAGGGGGGAGGTGGCAATGGTCATCGCCACCGCGTGGGCATCCGCCTCGCTGCCGCCGCCCCGCACTCGGATGGTGACAAATTTCGTGGCCCCTTCGCCATCACGGATGATCATCTTGGCCAACTGTATGCAAACAAAGCTCAGTGCCTCTGAAAATAGCCCGATACTTTCCGATCCAGCCATCTCTATGCCGCTGGCACCGTTGGCCAGGAGCATCACCGTATCGTTGGTGCTGGTGTCACCATCGACAGAAATGCGGTTGAAGCTGGCATTAACGGCTGTGCGCAGCAGGCTGTCCAGGGTTTCGGCGTCGACGGCGGCATCCGTAGTAATCACCCCCAGCATGGTGGCCATATTGGGATGGATCATCCCAGACCCTTTGGCCATGCCGCCAATGGTGATCACACCCGCAGGCAGCTGTACCTGCACCGCCAACTCTTTGGCTCGGGTATCCGTGGTCATGATCGCCCGGGCGGCTGATGGGCCGCCATCAGGGGACAGCTGCTGGGAGGCTGCGGCGATGCCGGCCTTGACTTTATCCATGGGAAGCTGTACGCCGATGACGCCGGTCGACAAGACCAGCACCTGATCCGGTTGGCACTGGATCGCTTCTGCGGTCATCTGCTGCATCGCCCGGGCATTGGCCAGCCCCGGCTGTCCGGTGCAGGCGTTGGCGCTGCCGGCATTGGCCACTACAGCCCGAATGCTGCTGGCATTGGTGGCAATAGTTTCCCGGTCGACGAGCACCGGAGCGGCAGCTACTTGATTCTGAGTGAACAAGGCGGCAGCGGTACAAGGTTGCTGGCTTACCAGCAGAGTCAAGTCCAGTCGGTCTTGATATTTCACCCCTGCCGCCACCGCCGATGCTTCAAAGCCGGCAGGGCTGGTTACATTTCCGTTCGTAATGGTGACTATCTGTTTCAAGAAAACCTCTATTTGCCGGTATCGTCCTGCCGCGGCATCTCCACGGTATCAACTGCGCCGATTGTAAGCCAGCTTGCCCCCGAATAGGATAGATCGGAGCCGAAATCAGCGGCAGCCAGCCAGTCTTGGGATCTGTTAAGCAGTTCCGCGACCGGCTGGCTGTTCGCTCTAGGATTAGTCTCGTTTGAATTTTGAGTAATCAGGAGCGGCGTAGCGGGTCTTGCCGCCGTCGCTCACTTCCATCATCGCCTTTACCTTCATCTGCAGGCCGAACAGGGTGATGAAGCCCAGGGCATCTTTTTGATCATAAACATCTTCCTGCCCGAAAGTGGCGAAATCTTCCCGGTACAGCGAGTGGGGGCTGTGGCGGCCGATAACGGTGATATGACCTTTGTACAGCTTCAGCTTTACCCAACCGGAGACGGTGGTCTGTGTCTCGGTGATAAACGCTTGCAGTGATTCCCGTAGGGTGTGGTACCACTTGCCGAAGTAGACCAATTCAGCGTAACGCAGGGCCATCTGCTCTTTGAAATGAACGGTGTCCCGATCCAGGGTGAGGGATTCTAGCTCGCGATGGGCGGCGTACAACAGGGTGCCGCCAGGGGTTTCGTACACACCTCGGGACTTCATGCCGACCAGGCGGTTTTCGACCAGGTCAACCCGGCCGACACCATGTTTGGCGCCCAATTCGTTTAGCTTGGCGATAAGCGCTGCTGGGGCCAATTGCACCCCATTGACCGAGATCGGAGTGCCCTGCTTGAAGCCGATTTCCACGACTTCCGGTTCATCCGGGGCGTCTTCCGGATCGACGGTCCATAGGAACATCTCTTTCTCCGGTGCGCTGGCAGGATCTTCCAGAATGCCGCCTTCATGGGATATGTGCCACAGGTTGGCATCCCGGCTGTAGATCGATTTCTCGGTGTTGGGGACCGGTACATTATGCTTCCGGGCATAGGCCAGGGCATCTTCACGGGAGCGAAGTTCCCATTCACGCCAGGGGGCGATCACTTGTAGGGTGGGGTTGAGCGCTTTGTAGGTCAGCTCGAAACGCACCTGATCATTCCCTTTTCCGGTGCATCCGTGAGACACGGCGTCGGCTCCCTCTGCTTCGGCGACGGCGACCTGCCATTTGGCGATCAGGGGTCGAGCGACGGAGGTGCCCAACAAATATTGCCGCTCGTAGACGGCGCCTGACTGCATCATCGGGAACAGGAAGTCCTGAGCGAATTCATGCTGCAGGTCTTCGACGATCACTTTGCTGGCCCCAGAGGCCAGCCCTTTCTCGACCAGGCCGTCGATTTCACCGGTTTGCCCGAGATTGGCGCAGAAGCAGATCACTTCGCAGCCGTAATTTTCCCGCAACCAGGGGACGATCACGGATGTGTCCAGACCACCAGAGTAGGCCAGAACGACTTTCTTTGCAGATTTTTTTGACATGGGTAACTCCTCTCGATTGATTTGTTGGGGGGATATCAGAGAATCAAGGTGAATGCCGCCTGACCCCTCAATAGCGGTATCACCAGCATATGATAATTGCAGCATCATTGCTGTTTCATCGCAGTTGTGCTGCATCGGACAAATCACACAATCACGCCACACTTTCTCCGGAAACCGCTCCATTGCGGTGACGGCAAACCCTGCTTTCTGGAAGAAGGGGACGGCGCGGGTCAGGGCAAATAGAGTCGGGATTTGCCGCAGCTTTGCCTGAGCGATGATCGCCTTAACGATACTGCGTCCCCAACCCAATCCCTTAACTTTATCATGAACTACCAGTGACCTGACTTCTGCCAGCGCGGTGGTGTAATGTAATAGAGAGACGCAGGCCACGATATCCAGGTCGCTATCTTCCCCGACCAGCCAGTCATCAAGCGTGTCTCGAATGGACATGGCGGAACGGGGCAAGACGTCACCGCGACGGGCGTGATCATTGATCAGCCGCAGCAGAGCCGGAATGTCGCTTTCACGGGCAGATCGAAAATACATTAGGCGGCAGTCTCTTCAACTTCCAAAATGGACCCGATGACCGCCACCGCCAGATCGATCTCGTCCCGGCTGATGATCAGCGGCGGCGCCAGCCGCAGGACATTCTCGCCCGCATTGATCAGCAGCAAGCCCTGTTCCCTGGCGGCATCGATAATTGGCTTGACCGGCATGTTTAGCTCGACCCCTACCAGCAAGCCGCTGCCTCTGATAGCGACAATGCTGTCTGATTCCAGGGCGGCCAGCCGTGCCCGCAGGTAGGCGCCGTTTTCCATGACCTGGCTTAAAAACCCCGGCTGGTTCACCCGGTCGAAGACGGCATTGGCGGCCGTGCAGACCAATGGCCCGCCGGCGAATGTGTTGCCGTGATCGCCTGGATGCATGACGTTGGCCACCGCGGCAGTGACCAGGGCGGCGCCGATAGGCAGCCCCCCCGCCAGCGGCTTGGCGATGGTCATGATGTCGGGCGTGACCCCATAAGCTTGGTGGGCCCACAGGGCGCCGGTTCTTCCCAGCCCGCACTGCACTTCGTCAAAGATGAGCAGCGCCTGATTGGCATCGCACAAGGACCGCAGCCCCTGCAGAAACTCATTGGTGGCTGGGTTGACGCCCCCTTCGCCCTGTACCGGCTCTACGATAACTGCACAGCAGTCCGTAGTAATGGCGGCCTTAGCTGATGCCAAGTCGTTGTAGTCGGCGAAGATGACACCGGGTACCAGCGGGCTGAATGGCTCACGGTATTTTGATTTGTAGGTCGCTGACAGCGCGCCCATCGTTCTGCCGTGAAAGGCGCCGGAAAAAGCGACGATCTTGGTCTTATTCCCGGGATCCTGGTCAGGTTCCAGTGACTTGGCCCATTTGCGGGCGAACTTCAGCGCCGTTTCGTTGGCTTCAGATCCTGAGTTGCAGAAGAATAGTTTGTCGGCGAAGCAGCTTTCCACCAGCTTCTTAGCCAACTCTATCTGGGGCGCTGTGTGATACAGATTGCTGACGTGGACCAGTTTTGACGCCTGGCTCGCTACTGCAGCGGCCCACTCTGGGTCGGAATGCCCCAGGGCAGTGACAGCGATGCCAGAGGTGAAATCCAGGTATTTCTTTCCCTCTAAATCGTAGAGATAAGCCCCTTGGCCGTGGCTGAGGACTATCTCCGGCCGGCTGTAGGTCTGCACAATATAGGTTGACTCGGCTTGAATCAGTTCCTTTGTATTCATGAGTGGTTCCTTTAGTGGGTCACTGAAAAATAGGTGCCGCCGTCGCCGGAAAGCCCCGCTAAATTGACGATACGCGCCTGGGGCACCCCTAGGGCGACCGCTTCCAGGGCTGCCCGCACCTTTGGCACCATCCCATCCCGGATCACCCCGGATTCGATCAGTGCATCCGTCTCTGACGGTGTCAGCGAGGGAATGACTTGATTTTGCTGCAGGACGCCGGGCACATTGGACACGAAGTCCAGCAATTCACTGTCTATTGCCACCGCTACTGCGCTGGCGGCTTCATCCGCATTGACATTATAGCAGTGCATATCATCCCCCAACGAGATTGGCGATATGACCACCGTGTACCCTTGCGCGGTGAGCTGTTCAATCAGTTCAATCCGGACCGATACGATTTGGCCGACATAGCCAAGATCCGCGGTGGGGTGCGCTTTCTTCTGGCAGCGGAGCAGTCCGCCGTCGACGCCGCTGATACCGACGGCATCGACACCGGCTGCCAGCAGGGCCGTCACTATCTGCTTGTTCGCCAGCCCGGTCAGTACCATCTGGGCGACGTTAAGAGATTCAATGTCGGTGACCCGCAAGCCGTCCACTTTGACGGTCTCCAGGCCCAACCTGGACTGCAGATCGGCGATCGCCTTTCCGCCGCCGTGGACGATGACCACTGGTTCATGTGACTGGGCTACCGCTTCGGCCAGTCCCTGTAGGAACACTGGCTGACTCAATTCGTTTCCGCCGATCTTTAGAATATGCATGATTGTCTCCGGAGCTGATGCTTATTGCAGGGCGGCTAATTCAGCGCCGTTGCTTCTGCCAATCCAAACATGACGTTCATGTTCTGTACGGCTTGACCGGCAGCGCCTTTGATCAGGTTGTCGATAGCTGAGGTTAGCACCAGGGTGTTCCCGGCCATGGTAAGGCCGATGGCACAGCGATTGGTGTGGGTCACATGCGCCAGGGAGGCCAACTGCCCTGCCGGCAGAAAGCGGACGAACTGCTCGCCGGCATAGGCTTCTTCATACAGGTGCCTGACTTCAGCTTCGCTGACCGCGGGATCGAGTGTTAGATAGACCGTCGAGAGAATGCCGCGCGGCACCGGCAGCAGATGGGGGGAGAAAATGAGCGGCGGCGGCGCGGGATGCCAATCTGCGATCGCTTGTTCCATTTCCGGAAGATGCCGGTGGGTCCGTCCAATCTTGTATGGGGAGAAATTATTGGTCACTTCTACGAAGTGGGTGTTCTGCTTCGGGGCCCGTCCGGCACCGGATACGCCAGATTTGGAATCGGCGATAATCGGGCCGCTGATTTCGATGCCCGAAGTGAGCAGCGGTTGGAGCGCCAGGAGGATGCTGGTCGGATAGCAGCCCGGATTGGCCACTAGTTGGGCCGACGGCAGATCCGGCCGGACAAATTCGGTGAG
>JAHEEY010000473.1 GCA_024640485.1 Chloroflexota bacterium
GCCGCTGCCGGCTGCACCATTACCGATGGCAATCTGGTCCGCTTCCAGCCGTCCCTGTTGGAGGATGCCCTGACCACGGCCCCCTCACGGGTGGTCATGTGCGGCCGGGACAGCGCCCCACAGATGTATCTGGAGAGCCACCGCACCTATTTCGGCACCGGCTCCGACCTGCCCAATACCCGCGACTTGGAGAGCGGCGAGCGTCGCCTCTCCCGTTTGGAGGATGTGGAAAAAGCGGCCCGGCTGGCCGACGCTTTGCCTAATATCGATTTCATCATGTCCATGGCCCTGCCTTCCGATGTGGCCCCGCAGCTGACCGACCGGTACGCCTTCCGTGCCATGGTGGAAAACAGCGTCAAGCCGATACTGTTTACCGCCTGGGATGAGCATGGGTTGGCCGATATCATCCGCATGGCCGAAGCGGTTGCCGGCGGACCTGAGGAACTGGCCCTCAATCCGTTCTTGATGGCTTATCTGGAGCCCTCCTCCCCGCTGCAGCATTCTGAAGTGGTGCTGCGCAAGATGCTCAAGATGGTGGATCACGGGCTGCCTTTGGTCTACTCCCCAGGGCCGGTCGATGGCGCCTCGGCGCCGGTGACTGCCGCCGGCGCTTTGGCCATGACCAACGCTGAAGTGCTCAGCGGCCTGGCCATCGCTCAGCTGCGGCGCAAGGGAACGCCATTTGTTTGGGGTGCCGGCAGCGGCCCTATGGATATGAAGAGCACCGTAGCCACCTACGGCTCGCCCGAGTTCTTGCTCCACGCCATGGGTATGGCGGAACTGGCTCGCTATTATTACAACGTTCCCGTCTGGGGCTTCTCCGGCTGTTCGGATTCCAAAATACCCGATATGCAGGCGGGCATCGAGAGCGCTCTGTGGATCTTGTGGACTGCGCTCAGCGGCGCCAACCTGATCCATGATGTTGGCTACATCGAGTCCGGCCTCACCTGCTCCTGGGAGATGGTGGTTATCTCCGACGAGATCATCAGTTTTGTGCGCCGGCTGATGGCCGGCATGCAGCTGACCCCGGAGACCTTCGCCCTCCATGTGATCGACGAGGTCGGCCCTGGCGGCAACTATCTGACCCACGATCACACCACCGCCCATTTCCGCGACATCTGGTATCCTCGCGTCTTTGACCGCCGCATGCACGGCAGCTGGCAGAAGAAAGGGTCTACCACCACCGTGGAAAGAGCCCGGGAATTGGCCCGCGAGGCGATAGCCACCCACCAGCCGCTCCCGGTGCCTGCCGAGGCCCAAGGGGCGCTGGACGACATCGTCGCCGAAGCCCAGGCCCGGCATGACCCTCGAAAGGGGTAGAGGCGGTGATTGCCGGCTCCCGGCACCGGTCTTTGACTGACAGCGGGTCAACAAACGAAATGCTCCTGGCGTACGCCAGGAGCATTTCGTTTGTTGTCGCAATTAGTTGCAGAAGCTTGATTATCCCCCCTCAATGAGTCTTCAGTGAGCGCTGATATGAACTGCACATCTATGGAATTATACTGAGGGTCATGATGATTTAGATGCGGATTCTGCTCTGAGACCTAAGCAGATTGAAAGCCAATTCTTTTGTTGGAGTGAACCGATGAGCTATGAAATCGATCCCAACCTGACCTTGGGCGCTGTCTCCCTATCTGTCGCCGATTTGAACCATTCCCTTGATTACTATCAGCAAGCCATTGGATTGGAACTGCAGGAACGTGTTGGCGATACAGCTTCCCTTGGGGTAGGGGGCGCGACGCTGCTTCGGCTGCACCATCAACCGGGCGCCCAGCTCGTCCGGCGGTCTGCCGGCCTGTACCATTTCGCCCTAAGGGTGCCCACCCGTCGCGATCTGGCCTGCGTCATTCACCATTTCGCTGACGTCAAAGTCAGTATCGACGGTGCCGCTGATCATTTGGTCAGCGAAGCCCTATACCTGTCGGATCCTGACGGGCATGGTATCGAGATCTACCGCGACCGTCCGCGTGACCGCTGGTACGATGCCGACGGCAGGTTCCAGATGGGGACCATCCAGCTTGATTTTCACGGCATCATCAATGAATTGGAGGGACAAGATCCTGTCTGGCAAGGGCTCCCTACCGGTACCGACATGGGCCATATCCATCTGCAGGTGGCCGACATCGCTGCCGCTGAGGATTTCTATGCCGGCACCCTGGGTATGGGTGTGATGGCCGGGATGCCTTCAGCCAGCTTCGTCAGTGCCGGCGGTTATCATCACCATGTGGGCATGAACACCTGGGCCGGGGTTGGCCTGCCGCCAGCGCCGGCAGAAGCCGCCCGTCTGCTCAGCTACGAACTGCGCTTCTCAACCCCAGACAGCCTTGCAGCTGCCGTCGATCGGATTCAATTGGCAGCCATCCCGGTGACCGAGGTTGGCGGCGCCTGGGAGTTGGATGACCCATCCGGCAATCATATCAGGCTGTTGCTCAACTAGGCTGCCGGCAGCGATGTGGCTGGCCCTTGTTGTTGGAGAACAGCTATTCTTCTCCCTGCTGCCGGTCTAGGGCGACGCCGACAGAAACACCGATCGAGAGCCCGGCGCCCATGAAGATGGGGAAAAAGGAGAACGTGTCGGTCACCTGCCACATGACAAGGCCGATCGATGTACCCAGGAGCATGCCCAGGACCATACCCAGGTTGCTGTAGTCGGTTTTATCCGTTGTTTGGCTGTATTGCTTGTTTGACATGCCATTACTCCACTACCTCTGCGGTTGTAGGTTGCAGCGGCGATTCTATGCGGGAAAGTTGTTGCTGCTCAGGGTTGGTTTTGGCTCCCGACCCGTAGCTGATTTTCAAAACAGACTACCATCTACTACGAGGCACGCCCTGTGAAGCTGCACCGTCGTCGTGGATGGACTTTCTAGGATTCAGTCGGAGGTGGGCTGTCTGGCTGCTCCCGCTAACCGCCAAGACAACGCTATACCGGCTGCGTTTCGCCGGCCGATCAAGCGACCTGAATCAACTAGAATTGTACAACATTTGCTTGTTGGTTGGAATGCTGCCGCGGCCCTACTTTCTGCCAATCCGCAGGCCGTTGCAGATCTTCCTACCGCCATCAGCTTTCGCCAATTGGTAGACCTCGCTGGGGCGGTTCCGGTACAATTCAGCTTATGGAATACCTGCAAAAGCTGCGCGCAGCACAAGAAAAAAATAACTCCTGGTTGTGTATCGGGCTGGACCCTCTGCCCGACAAGATGCCGGTCCCGGCGATGAAGTGGGATGAGCCGGTGCTCCCTTTTAATAAAGCGATCATTGACGCCACGGTGGATCTGGTCTGCGCATTTAAGCCTAATCTGGGCTTCTACCTGCAGTGGGGGGCCGCTGGCATTATCGCTTTGGAGCGTACCATCGCCTACATCCCCGACCATATTCCAGTCATTCTCGATTGCAAGACCGGCGATATCGGCCATACCCAGGCCGCCTGGGCCAGGGGGTTCTTTGATGAATTTGGAGTCGACGCCATCACCGTTAATCCATACGTAGGCTCCGAAGCGATTACGCCCATGATCGGCGATCGTCCAGATAAAGCGGTCTACATCTTGGCGCGCACCTCTAACCCCAGCGCCGTCGACTTTCAAGGGGATCTGAGCCAGGGTGAAGGGTTGACCGCCGACGTTATCCGGCAGAGTCAGGAATGGGAAACCCAAGGGCATAAAGGGTATGTGGTGGGGGCGACCTATCCGGAAGAGCTGGCTATCGCCCGCCAAATGGCCCCCAACGCCAATTTCCTGATCCCCGGCATTGGCGCCCAGGGC
>JAHEEY010000075.1 GCA_024640485.1 Chloroflexota bacterium
GCCCAGCCCCACTCACTGATCAGTACGGTAGGCCGAGGGATACGGTGCTGGTCGGCGATTAGAAACAGATCCTGGAACCGGCCCACTTTGTGGGGGTATTGGTGGCTGATCTCTTCGATGGTATAGCTGTATTCGTGCAGGGCGACAGCTATCTGGTCGGGATGGGCGCCTGCCAGCCGTAGGAATGACAGCATTGCCGGCGACTCCCAATCGGCCGGTTCCGGTTCTCCAGATGCCCAGCCAAATGCCGCCCAGCGAAACCCATCTGCCATGGCCAGCTCTGCCGTCTTCAGCGCGAACTCGGCCAGCCACTCAGATCGATTCTTATCCACCTCGTTCAGGGTTTCAATCCACACCAGCTTGGGGTCCAACTCAGGGGGAAAGGCGTCACGGTGCTTCTGCCAATGGACCTGAGCCGCTTCTTCTGGCGCGGCATCATAGATGGGAACATCCCATTCCGTGGAGCGGTACACCAATGTATGGGGGACGCCGCTGGCCTGCATCATCTGCTGCGCTCTGTAGAGCGGCTCGGCATTTGAAGCGCTCTTCAGGAAGAAGGGGACGCCGGCAGCGTCCAGCTGCCCCAGGCTTTCCATTAGCGCCGCTTCATCTTCATCGCTGAGGAAGGTTACATGGAAGCCAAACTTTACATAAGCCAGTTCCTCCCCTTCCGCTTGCACACTCCTCGCTAAGGTACGGAAATCCAGGGTTGGAACCGGTGTCGGGGTCCCGATGCGGGTCGGCACTGGGCTAGGTGTGTTGGTGGGAACGGCAGTGGGCAGCGAGAGCTGCACAGATGGCAGATAGATATCGTTTGTTTCTGAGGTCGCTGCCGGAGAAAGGGCAGATGTCACCGTTGGCTCTGGAGAAGATAGTTGGCTGGCTGTTGGGGTGGGGGCCTGCCTAGTCTGTGGCGGGGGATAGCCGGCAGCAGGGGATGCTGCTGCAGCAGGCGACGCTGCTGGCGCCGGATAGCCTGACACCGCTGGCGTTGGCGAGGATAGCTCGGCGGTGACCAGCGCGGCGCTTTGAGCGGGTGACGTAGCCGTGAGGACCGTGTCCGTCTGCTGGCGGCAGCCTGCTGTTAACAGCAGCAGCGCAAAGGCGACCGCGGCCCACCCTCTGTGTCTGAGCAGTGCGTCAGCCAAAGCTCGCTGGATCATGTCTGGGCCTGGTTCTTGGACCGTGCTGGGTGTCCAACAGATCTTGGAGAACTGATGTTAAGCTGCATGCCGCTGTCTCCGTATCTTCATCAATGGTTTATCTTACCTAAATGGTCACTGCCGGTCAACGACAGCGTTGTAGCGTTGTAGCGCTGTCAGCTGGTTGACATCGGATTCCGGCGGCGCTATGGTATGTGAACGAATTTATCAGAGTCGCTGAAGTTCGGATGCGCCAAAGCAATGAACAATTGACCAGAGCTCGGCTGACTTCTTGGCCCCGGTAGGAGGGTGTTGATGAACTGGTTTCAAAAGGAGATTGTGCTGCCTCGCATGGGGCGCGGATTTCACCTGATCACCCATGAGATACTGGCTAATCTGCCGGAGCTGCACCGCTACAAGATCGGCCTGGCGAATCTTTTCATCCAGCATACGTCCGCCTCGCTGGCAATTAACGAAAACGCCGATCCCACCGTACGGCAGGATTTTGAGTCCCATTTCAGCCAGATGGTGCCGGAAAATGCCCCCTACTACATGCATACCTATGAGGGTGCCGATGATATGCCGGCCCATATCAAAGCATCGATGTTGGGCAGCAGCTTGACTATCCCTATCAGTGAGGGGCGCTTCAATCTGGGTACCTGGCAGGGCATCTACCTGTGCGAACATAGAGACCATGCCCGGCGCCGGCGGTTGGTCGTTACCCTACAAGGCAGCATCCGATCCAGCTGATCCATCGTCCACGGCAGCGAGAGCCATCAACATCCATGAACGACTTCACCAATCAGATTTGTCTAGTAACTGGAGGAAACCAGGGTATCGGATGGGCTATCACCCAGGCGCTTGCCAGCCAGGGAGCCCGGGTGTACAGCTGCGGGCTTTCGCAGCGGAGCCTGGATAAGGCTTCACAGGAGCTGCTGACGCTGCCCTGGCGAGAGAGCATCTTTCTGAGCCGTTGTGATGTCTCCGACCGCGCCGCGCTGGAAGAATGGATTCGCGCTGTTTACCAGGAGACTGGCAGGATTGATATTCTGGTGAACAACGCCGCGTTTGTGCGCTGGACAGACATTGATGAGATGAGTGTAGAGGATGCGCTGACCACCATGCGGGTCAGCTATGAGGGGATGGTAGTGAGCATCAAGGCCGTGCTGCCCTTGATGAAAGCGGCAGGGCGGGGCCACATCGTAAATATCGGCTCAATGACCGCCCGTATTTTGGTGCCGGGTTCCTCGGCGGCTTACACGGCAGCAAAAGCCGCGGTTGACGCCTATACATTGATGATGCAGATTGAACTAGCCGACTCGCCGGTGGGGGCCACCTTGGTGCGGCTGTCGACCATTGCCGGTACCAATTTTTTCAAGGAGCATGTGCCGCCCAGCCGTATGTCACCGTTTACCCGATTCCTGCCGGCGCTGACGCCGCCGCGAGTCGCTGACGGGATTGTTAAAGCCATCAAGAAAAAACAGCGGATCTTGACCTTGCCTGGATACATGGGGTTGTTAGGAGTGATCTATCAGCTAGCGCCGGGCTTTTCGCGCTGGCTGGCTCAATTTGGCGGCAGCAACCAGCATGATTACGGCGCAGTCTCTTGGCAGGACCCCAGGGATAAATGAAACCACCCGTGGTGAAGCCCATCTTCCCACTTATTATATTTACATAACGGCACTAATATTGACATAACACTTGCAGGCCGTCGTTGTTCTATTCTTATGCTGGTCCCAATCTGGGGGATGTGTCGCTACTGGATTGTGATGGGGATATGGTGCGGCTGCCCGAAATGGTTGCCGTCAGCGCCAATGAGGATCAACCGGATGACGTAGTTTCCCGGCGGAAGGCCGTCAGCATGGAGCTGTTCGAGTACGCCGTTGCTGACTGGCTGATTATGGGTGGTGCCGAAGGTGGTCCACTCTGTGGGCGACCAGCTGCTGCCGATCTCCAGCTTGAAGTAGCTGACCTGTGCCGGATCAAATTGAGCGGTACCCATGATGGGCACCAGGCCGCTAACCCGCTGCCCTGACGTGGGCGAACTGATGCCAAAACCGGTTGCCGGTACGGCTCCTCCGGCTGGGCCGCCGCCGCCGTTGCTGTTGTTGGGCTCGGCAGCGGTGCGGACGGAGCTGATCGGACAAACTGTGGGCGGTGCCATCTGAAAACCTCGGCCCTGTGACCACAATCTGGCCCTTACTTCGTCGGGGTAGAAGGGGGGAATCGGCAGGTACAGTCTGAGCGCGGCCCCCTCTGCTGGGCGGCTGGTATTGACCACGCAGCGGCTGGGGATAGGCGGGCGGCTGCCGTCAAGCAGCGGGGCCCGTGAGACTCGCTGAGCCTCTTCAGCCGATAGCGGCAGCGTGGAAAGGGTCCATGCCCCCAGGTTCTCCTGGCTGTTAACGTTAAAACCGACGCGAGGATTACCGTGGGTGGCGGTGCCGGTCCTGAACAGATCGGTACGGCTGGCGCCGCAGCTGCTGCCGCCGGTTCCGCTGGGCAGGCACACCTTTCGCTCTTCGATACCGCCTGGATCGGCGAATTCAGCTGCCGGCAGGCTGCCGTCGATCATTAAGCTGTTCAGCATCTCAGGTTCGGCGTAAATCGTCTCCATGATAGTACGCCACAGTGGGGCGGCGCCGCGCAAGCCGGAAGAATCAATCATGGGATGCCCGTCGGAATTGCCCATCCAGATGCCAACCACCACCCCAGGCGTATAGCCCAGGGTCCAGTTATCGCGGTAGTCGTTGGTGGTGCCGGTCTTGGCGGCGGCTGGGAAGGGGAGTTCCAGAGCGTTGCCCCTGCCCATGGCGGGGACGCGGGCCTCATCGTCGTCGAGAATGTCGGTGATGATATAGGCGATGCGGGGGTCAATGGTATTAGCCGGCGGCACCGGGTTCTGCTGTTGGTCATAGAAGACATTGCCCCGGCTGTCCTCGATCTTCAGCACATTGGTCAGGCTGGGACGCCGGCCCATGTTGGCCAGGGTAGCGTAGGCACGGGTCATTTCCAGCAGCTGTACCTCGCCGCCGCCCAGGGTCAGCGCCAGGCCGTAAAATCCTGCCGGCTCCCGCAGCGAATTGACCCCCATCTCTCGGGCGGTGGCGATAAAGGTGGGGATGCCGATGTCGCGAATCAGCTGGATGGGGGGGATGTTGTAGCTGTTGGCCAGCGCATCCCTGAATAGGACCGGGCCGTGGAACCGTCCATCATAATTCCTTGGCTGCATCCGGTTTCCGCCGCCCAGATCCAGCTCAATAGGCACATCCCAGAGCACATCGGCCGTGGACCAGCCTTGCTGCATCGCCGCCGCATAGGTGATTGGTTTGATGCTGCTGCCCGGCTGCCGCGGCTGAAGGGCCACATTGACCTGGCCGTCGATGGTCTCGTCAAAATAATCAAGACTGCCCACCATCGCCAGGATTTCCCCGGTTGACGGCTTCAAGATGACCACGGAGGCATTGCTGACATCATGGGCGGCAGCACGAGAGGCCACCTGCTCGCGGGCCGCTTGTTCCGCCATCTTCTGGATGTTCAAGTCCAGGCTGGTGGTGATCTGCCAGCCACCCCAAAGCAGGGCATCGGGCCCGTAGCGGGCTTCCAATGCTTGCTTTACATAAAGCACGAAGTGGGGCGCTTCCAGCACCGAGCTGGCCGCTTCCTCGTTAGGGCTGATCAGCGGGGCCAGGGTCAGCGGCGCCCCCTTGGCAACTTCAGCCTCGAGGTAGTCGACATACCCATCCGCCAGCATCAAATCCAAAATGAGTCCCTGCCGCTCCCGGGCGCCTTCGAAGTTGCTGTAAGGATCCCAATCTACGGGAGATTGGGGCAGCCCGGCCAGGAAAGATGCCTCTACCAGGGTCAGTTCCTCTGCCGGCTTGCCGAAGTAGGTCTGTGAAGCCGCTTCAATTCCGTAAGCCAGATTGCCGTAATAGATCTCATTCAGATACATCTGAAGGATCGCTTCTTTGCTCCGCTGCCGGGTCAGGATAAAGGAGAGGAAGATTTCCCTGAGCTTTCTTTCATAGCTGACGCCAACCCGTTCCTCATAATCGAAGGCGATGTGCCGGACCAGCTGTTGGGTGATCGTGCTGGCCCCAACCGGCCGGCTTCCCGGGTTGCGGTAGTTGCTGACCAGGGCGGCGGCAATGGCGGCAGGATCAAAACCGGGATTGGTCCAGAAGGTATCATCTTCAGCTGCGACAGTGGCATTGATCACCACTTTGGGAATCTCAGAGTAGGGCAGCCAGCGCCGTTTTTCCACGGTGGCCAGTTCGAAAAGGAGGGTGCCGTTGCGGTCGAAGAAGCGAGGCGTGCCGCCCAGGCCAGTCCCACGGAAAGCAGTGACCTGATCGATGGAGTCAGTCAGCTGGCTGCTGAGGTACATATAGCCGCCAGCAAAAAGCGCCGCCCCGACCAACAGTCCCAGAAACCCCAATTGGAAGAGAATGAGCAGCGCCCGACCGCAGCCGCCTCGTTTCTTCTCTTTCACCTGGCTTGCCGTTTTCGGGGAGCTGCTTCGCTTTTCACCCGCAAATGCCAACTGATAATCTGCCATCACAGTATGGTAAACGTAATGAGTGAAAGATCAAGTTGACGCATACAGCGCCAGATGAGTTGGAAATCGGGGTTCTGCCAACCAGCTGGACCAACTAGCGAAGGAGACTGGAATTCGATCCGCCCTTAAGAGCGGTCAGTATCACCCATTATCTCGATCGCGCATATACAAGATGATGGCCGCGATAACGGCCAGGGAGACAATACCCAGCAGGCAAAGCGCCAGGGCGATTATTGATAGGCCCATATCTATTCCTTAACAACTCCCTGCCAAATCAAAACAGGGTAATTGATGATATCAATGATCATGGCTGCACTTCCACGATGACCCCTTCTTCCGCCCATTCGTAGAGCAGCGCGGCGTTGGTGTTGCTGAGCAAGATGCAGCCGTAGGTGACCGGCCCGCCCAAATTCCCTGTCCACAGCAAGTTGGACCCATCTCTGGTGGGAAAACCGTGGAAACCGTTCATGAAGGCAGCCGTTGGCACCGGCTGGTAGATACCCATGAAGTAAGGCATCCATAAATCCCAACTGGCGGCGTACGCATTGGGCTCATGGCTCTGGATCTGGAAAATCCCGGGGGTGGTCGGGCTGGACTCGATGCCGGTGCTGACCAGCCATTCCCACTTCAAGGCGCCGCTTTCGTATGCCCACATACGCTGCTGGCTGATGCTGATGATCACGCGCTTGTTTTCCACGATGGGCAGCGGCAGCAGATTGTCGGGCGAAGGGATAGTCACCCATTGACCCACGCTGAGGCTGTCGCCAACGCCAGGGTTGGCTTGCTGGATCCAGGGGTACGGGATCCCGTATTGGCGGCCGATGCTGGAGAAGGTGTCGCCAGATTGGACCTGGTGCTGGCTGGGATAATGGAAGATGCGCAGCTCGAGCTCCCCTTGTCCGCGGCTGATCGCCTCTTGAATCGCCGGCAAAGCGGTCTGGTAGTCGAGATGGAAGCGGGGATCGATCGACTCCAGATGCCCCGCAAGATACTGTTCTGCCCGCTCCTGGTCCAGCACCCATTGGAACTCGCTGGTCTCGCTGTCCAGGGTTAGCGAAAGCCAGCTGCTCCACAAATCTGGCGTCAGTTGACCGCTGTGCGTCTGGTCAAGAATCGGATCATAGGCGTGCAGCGTCAGGCTGCGGTCGAGTAGCTGGGTAGCTTGCTGGGCTAAGCCGCTGACATCTACCACAGCCGCCGGCACCGGCGCGGTAACCAGGGGAAGCCGGCCTTCAACAAATACTTTGGCGGGATCTGCCGCCAGCGCAGCCACGGTCGCTTGCAGGTCGAAGCGGCGCCCGTCCACTGCGGCAGTCTGTTCAACCTGCCCATTGGAGATCCGCAAGCTGGCATTGACCGGCGCCCGGGACAGATGCGGAGTGTAGGCACTCAGGTTAGCTTCCGCTGCGGCGGCGTCAAATTCCCACACCGGCGTCAGGTTGACCCGTCCGCCATCGCCGATGATCTGCATCAAGCTGTCCAAGCTGCGCCCCTGGCTGTGGGCTCGCTGACTGGTCGCTTCGGGGTCAAAGCGTATACCCAATATCTCTGGTGAGACAGACCACTGACCGGTCTCTGCTTCCAAGGTGATACGCCGCTCTTCCCAATACAATGACAAGATCGCGCTCACTTCCGTACTGGTGCGGCCCCCTAAATCGATGCCGAACAGCTCTGTTCCTGGGAATATCCTTTCTCCCGCCCACAACAAGTAAGTGCCCACGGCCAGGGTCATACCGACGGCCAGAAAGGCGAACGCAAGGGCGAGCAATGCTGGTATCAACCAGCCCCTGCCACGAGTTTGCGGCGGTGCTGGGATCCAAATTTCCTGGTCAGCTGCCGCGGCCGCGGCGGGATGCGGCGGTGTTCCCGGCAAAAAAGGCATCGTCTTAGCCGATGATCTGTGAGAAGGGCGCTTTTTGTAATCCATGTTTCTACTATAACGATCCTGGTAAGGAAGAAGTTCCCACAATGACGAAAAGTCGCTGAGATTAGCGTAATCTATTCAAGTCACGCCTTCGTGACCGCGATGTCATCATTCGATAACCAGATGTGACAGATCCGTTGCTGCAGATCAGGCAGCGCCTCAGCCAGCCTCAGGGATAATCAGATCCACTCCGGCTCAACTACGCTGCCGGATGAATGCCATCAGGGTGGCCAGCACGTTGTCGAAAACTGACAGCCGGCACACCTCATACCCGTGGCTGTTTTCCCTCACGTGGCCAAAACAGGCAACGCGGGGAGCGCCGCCGGCATAGAATACCAGGCTGGCATCGCTGGCCGCGCTCGTATAGACCACCGGCTGCAGTTGGGTGCCGGCAACCAGTGCCGCTGACGATAGTTGGCGGACAAGCCGCTGATCGTAATGCCCTCTCTGATCTTTGCTCCATATACCTGGGCGGCCGTCCAGCTGCAGCGGTGCCTCCGGCGGAATTGGGCAGCCGTCAATGGCGACAAATAGCTCTGGCTTCTCTCGGAAGGCCACCTGTTTGGCCCCTTGCCCGCCCCCTTCTTCATGCACGGTGAACGCCACGATGGTTGGGTGGACGGGCTGAAGGGCGTCGCGTTTGAGTGCTTCCAGCATCCGCATCAAGGCTACCACGCCCATTCGATCATCGAACGTCCAGGCGCCTACCATGGGATCGGCGGCATCTCCAAACAGCACCGGGCCTCGTCGCTCTCGGGTCGGTACCCCCGTTGAGCCAATCCGTATTCCCGCATCTGCCAGTTGTGCTGGTGACAAACCGGTCAGCACCTTGACATCCTCCCAGGTGATCGCCTTGCTGCCGTCCGCAGTGTGAGTGGAACCCATGGAGATGATCCCGGTGATACTCCCCTGATCGCCTACGATCTCGATGGGGCCCTCGCCGATCTTCCAGGGACGCAAACCGCCGGAACGGGTCACCAGCAGGCTGCCGTCGGGTTCAACCCTGGTAACCACGACACCAATCTCATCCATATGGGCCGCCAGACAGCATAGAGGTGCCTGGGAATCAGTGCCAGGGAGGCGAACGATCAGGTTGCCGCCCGCATCTGTTTCCGGCTGATACCCCCAGCTTTCAAGCTTGCGCCGCAAAATCTCAGCCAACTGCTCTTCTCTTCCAGAAGGGGAGGCGACCAGCAGCTCGGTAAAGAGAGCCAGTGCCGGGTGGGCCGCCGCGGATGATAGCATAATTTACTCCTGACCTTAGCAATAGCAACCAGACAATCAACTGAAAAACGATTGTGCCGTAAATGCCCAACAGCGTCAATTGAGAGAGACGAGCGCCCGGTTTTCGGACTAGGGGATTGAGTATCCTGCAGCGTTTAGAGATCCTGCTTGTTTCAGTAGAGAAGCGGGGTGGCTGGCAAACTTATCTGCTCCGACCGGCTATTACATTGACGGCGGCGAAGTAAGTCTCTGGCTGCTCCCGCTCGGCGCGTCCATCGCCGATGGCGCAAGCTCGATCCGGCCGTGTCTACCTTATTCATAGTCAATTGACTTCACTGCTGTTTTGTTGTAGTATGCCAATTGTCAAGAGTAGTACCAAAATTCATTATGGACCGGATTGCCCTCAATCGGGGGTAGTCGCATTGCTGAGCTCTGGACAGCAGCGAGCTTGTTTCGCCGCATTCCTATGGGCTGAGGCATTTCTGTTCCTGTACATTCTGGCTGTTCGCCTGTCAATAGGCGCAGCTATGTTGTGGGGACTAAAGATGTCTACCAGCAGGACGGCTCCGGAAAGCTGCTTTCTAGCTTAAAACTTGGCGTTTGTACCTTCACAACTGAGAGTCCTTAGTGTATACTGTTGGTCAATTGTGGTGCGAAATGGGTTGAAGTGGGGCAGTTTGGCGGTTAGGGTCCCGAAAATCAGGTAAAGACGGGCTAAAAAACATCTGTTCTATCGCAAATCACAATCTCGGGTGATACAGGATTATGTTTTTAGGCGAATACACACACACCATCGATGACAAGGGACGGCTGACTATTCCGGCGAAATTCCGGGGAACGTTGGCTGCTGGATTGGTGGTTACCCGCGGTTTTGACCAGAACTTGATGCTCTTTCCCATGGATGAATGGCAGCTCTTGTCGGGCCGAATTGCCGAACGACCGATGCTGGATGAAGGAATGCGGGCATTTCGCCGCCGTGTCTTCTCTGGGGCAGTGGATTTGGTCCCAGATCGACAAGGTCGTATTTTACTTCCGCCTTATCTGCGCCAATTTGCCGATATTAATGGTGAAGCGGTCATTGCTGGGAACTTCAACTACCTAGAAATCTGGGGCATAGAACAATGGCAAGCAGTATTGGAATCCATCGAAAACAGCAGTGACGCCGCTCGTTGGGGAGATATAGGAATTTAGGGTGTCGGCTTTTTGTGGGTTCATCGCTCTTTGATCCATCGCACTAAATACTCCAGAAATGAGCCTGATACATGAACAATGAGGTTCACATTCCTGTTCTCTATCACGAAGTGGTGGCACTTCTGCAGCCGCAAGCGGACGGCTGCTTCCTGGATGGAACGCTAGGGGCAGGTGGGCATACCGCGGGCATTCTCGACGCATCCGCGCCCAATGGGCGCGTTTTGGCGTTTGACCGAGACCCTGAGGCGATCGCATACGCTCGACAGCGGCTGTCATCCTACGGCGAGCGGGTCACCTATGTCAACGCCAGCTATGCTGAGATGGCGAGTCAGGCGCCGGCAAATGGGTTTTCCCTGTTTGACGGGATTCTGCTTGACCTGGGCCTCTCCTCCAGACAGTTGGATGATGGGCAGCGGGGCTTTTCCTTTATGAAGGACGGCCCGCTGGATATGCGCTTTGATCCCACGCAGGGACCGACAGCCGCGGATCTGGTCAATGAGTGGGATGAGGCGGCGCTGGCAGAAATTTTCTGGCGGTACGGCGAGGAAAAGCTGAGCCGCCGCTATGCCCGGTTGATCACAGCCAATCGCCCTTTTCATACCACTGGGCAATTGGCAGGACTGATCGCCGGCCAGGTGCATCGGCGAGGCAGGCTGCATCCTGCGACCAAGATTTTTCAGGCGCTGCGTATCGCCACCAATCAGGAACTGGAAGCAGTTGAGCGTGGGATCCCGATGGCGGTTGATCTGCTGAAGCCAGGTGGGCGGCTGGCAGTTATCAGCTTCCATTCGCTGGAAGATCGATTTGTCAAACAGCTGTTTCGCCGGCTTAGCCAGGAGTGCGTCTGCCCGCCGGAACAGCCGGTCTGTGTATGTGACGCCCAGGCGGTGGTGCGCCGGGTTACTAGAAAGGCCGTTCAGGCATCAGAAGTTGAGATAAGTGACAATCCTCGCAGCCGCAGCGCGCGGCTGAGGGTGGCGGAAAAAATATCAGACTAAGGCAGGGATGAGGTAAAGGAGAGCTGCAGAGGCTCCTTTGCCTCTTAATCATTTCTAGAGATTATGAACTCGACAATAGGATCTACAAGACAAAAACGAGAACAGCTGAAGCGATTATCCTGGCTCAAAGAAGCGCAGGCTTTTCTTGGTTGGGGCGCAATTTTGATCCTGGTCGCGCTGGTCGGGGCCATCTATCTGAATCAGGCCAATGAAATTGCCAGCGTAGGCCGGCGGGTGCAGGGGCTGCAGGGCACGCTGGTCAAGCTGAAGCGCGAGAATTCAGAATTGACCCGGAAGATCGCGGAAGCGGAGTCGCTGGATTTATTGGAATCAGAGGTCCGCCGTCTTGGGTTTGTTCCTGCCAGAGCGGAGGACATCGAGTATTTGGTCATCACCGATTTCCCGGTGACGACCAGTATGCCAGCGGCATTGACGGCTGAACCAACGCCGGAGAAGCGGGTGGAAATGCCAACTACGATGCGCGAGGCGATTTGGCAGCGGTTGATCAGCGGAGTCGATAATCTAGTGGTCGGAGAGTCCAGTGAATAATAGCCAGCAAAGACGCCAATGGACGGTGCTGATAATGATGGGCTTTGCCGCCCTACTTATCGTTGCGCGCCTGGTCTTGTATCAGGTCATTCACAGCGCTGAGCTAGCCGGCTTGATTGGCGATGAGATTGTCATCGAGGTGGTCCCGGACCGGGGAACTATCTACGACCGGAATGGTACAGTGCTGGCGACTAATGGTGCCGACTATCAAGTAGGCGTTTCGCCAAACTTGGTGGTTGAACCGGAACTGCTGGCTACAGCGCTGGCGCCTATTCTTGGCCAGCGCCGTCTGGAAATTCTGGCAGCATTGGAATCGGACGAACCGTTTGTGATGCTGGATCTGCGAATCTCATCGGATGTGGCTGATCTGATCCGGGACATACCATATGATGGCGTTCAGCTAGACCCAATTCCGCGGCGCTTCTTCCCTCAAGGGGAGCTGATGTGCCATACCTTGGGGTATGTAGACTACGGCGATATCGGCCGGGCCGGCCTGGAAGGGTACTACAATGAGGTGTTGGCTGGTGAAAGGGCTGAAGCTACCATCAACATTTCGCCATTGATGGAGCAGCAGAGTGTGATTGCCCGAGATGGCAGTGATTTGGTGCTGACCATTGACCGCTCCGTACAGGGATTGGTGGAGCGGCACCTGAAACAGGCGATCATCGATCACCGTGCTCAGAGCGGGACCATTATTGTGATGGATCCACGCACCGGCGCGATACTGGCGCTGGCAAATGAACCCTGCTACTCGCCTTACGCCTTCTATGATGCCGATCTCCCGTTGCGCACCAATGCCGCGGTCAGCCATATATTTGAACCTGGCTCTGGGATGAAGTTGATCACCATGGCTGCGGCTCTGGATTCCGGTACCGTAACCCCGCAGGACACCTACTACGATCCTGGATTCATCGAGATTGGCGGTCACATCACCAAGAATTGGGATCTCAGCGCC
Source organism: Chloroflexota bacterium (assembly GCA_024640485.1). Classification (GTDB taxonomy): domain Bacteria; phylum Chloroflexota; class Anaerolineae; order Promineifilales; family Promineifilaceae; genus JAHEEY01. The sequence continues at coordinate 12,545 of JAHEEY010000075.1, forward strand.
CCAGGCACCACTGATATGACCACGCTGCTGTCCCGCTCCTTGAATGTGGGTGCCGCGACCCTGGCCAGCAGGATGGGCGCCGAGACATTTTTCGATTACATGCAGGCGTTTGGTTTTGGCAAACCTACCGGCATTGATCTGCTGTCCGAGGAGAGCGGCTTGATGCCGCTGCCGGGCGATGAGTACTGGGCCGACTCCTTCCTGGCCACCAATTCCTACGGCCAGGGGTTGGCGGTTACATCTATTCAGATGATCACCGCGGTCTCCGCTCTGGCGAACCAAGGGAATATGATGCAGCCGTACATCGTCCAGGAGATTCGGGAGGACGACAAGGTGTACACCCATGAGCCATCGGTTCTCAGCCGTCCGATCAGCGCGGAAACAGCGCAGCAGTTGACTGCCATGGCAGTGACCGCGGTGCTGCGTGAAGTATATGAGGCTCAGGTTGAGGGTTACACCATTGCCGGGAAGACTGGTACCGCCCAGGTCCAGGAGAACAAGGTCTATCTGCCTGACGATGTCATCGGCTCCTTCATCGGATGGCTGCCGGCTGACAACCCGGAGATCATCGTTTTCGTCAAACTTGACCGGCCAAAGAGCGCGCCTTGGGGTTCGATGACTGCCGCCCCAACCTTTGCCAAACTCGTAGAAGAGCTGGTTGTTTTGCTGGATATCCCGCCTGACAACGTCCGTCTCCGCGACGATGTGCAGGAAGCAAGGGCAGGTGGATAGCGG
>JAHEEY010000076.1 GCA_024640485.1 Chloroflexota bacterium
AACAGATCGCCTTGTTCACCTACGGCAGGTCCAGCGGCTTCTGCATCGATCCCATCGAGAAGAAGCCGCTGAATCACTTTCTTCCGGGCACGCCGGTTCTCTCTTTTGGTACCGCCGGCTGTAATTTGGCCTGCAAATTCTGCCAGAACTGGGACATAAGCAAATCACGGCAGACCGACACCCTGGCTGACGCCGCCTCACCAGGTACGATTGCCCTGGCAGCCTCCAGATCAGGCTGCCGAAGCGTGGCCTATACGTACAACGATCCAGTTATCTTCATGGAATACGCTGTTGACGTCGCTCAGGCGTGCCGCGAGGTCGGGGTCAAATCTGTGGCGGTGACCGCCGGCTATATCTGCGCCGAGCCGCGATTTGAATTTTTCCGGACTATGGATGCCGCCAATGTTGACCTGAAGGGATTTAGCGAGCAGTTCTATCAGCGACTGTGTGCCGGACATCTTCAGCCGGTTCTGGACACTTTGATGTATCTGAAGCATCAGACCGACGTTTGGGTTGAGATCACTACCCTGCTGATCCCCGGGGAAAATGATTCTAGTTCAGAGTTGGAGTCCATGACCCAATGGGTAGCTGAACAGCTTGGGCCGGAAGTGCCGATGCACTTTACCGCATTTCACCCTGATTATAAGATGATGCAGAACCGGGCAACACCGCTTTCTACCCTTCAGCGAGCCCGCGAAATAGCGCTGAAGAACGGCATTCGCTATGCCTATACAGGCAATCTCCCTAACATCCAGGGGAGCAGCAGTTTTTGCCATTCCTGCGGCCAACTATTGATCGGCCGGACCGGCTATCACATCAGTACCTACAACCTGACTGAGAATGGCTTGTGCGCCTTCTGCGGCGCCCAATGTGCCGGCTTGTTTGAAAGCGAGCCCGGGAGCTGGGGCGCCAGGCGGCAGCCGATACGACTGTCCAATTTTCGTGTGTAAGTCTACTTCCCCGCCGGCGTTAATCTAGCCGTCAAGCCTAAATCCAAGCCAGGGCACGCTCATCTCATCCACGGTCATACCGCCGTGCCTGCCAAGCATTTTACCGGCGCTGCTGCGATCTGACTCGGTCAAGAGCACATACCCTTGACGCATGGTGACGATGACATCCCCCACCCTTTCCCGAGCCTGTTCCACTCTTGGCTCCGCTCCCAGCAGGTTCTGGTCCAGCGCTTCCTGGGCGTCGATAGCGAGCATGGCTTCACTCAAGTTGCGATTGATGTAGCTGGTAATGTCGCGACTCAAGCCATGTTTGGCATAGAGGAAAGCGGTGCGCGGCTCTCCCGCCGGCCGCATGAAGAGCATCTTCCGCAGCTCGGGATGATCTTCAACATAAATTTGCTGGTTAGGCGGCGTAACTACCTGCCCGTGGTCAGCGACGATGAAGAAGACGGTGTCCTTTCGGGCCGCCGGGCTCAGCTGGTTGACGAATTCGGACTCGACCTGGGCCATAATTGCCCGCAGTTCGGCCGCCACCGAGTCACTGGACCAACCGTAGATGTGGCTGAGCGTATCAATCATCGGCCAATAAGCACAGGCGTACAAGGATTCGCCGGCCTTCTGTTCCAGCAGCTGCCGCATTTGGACCAGCATGTCGGCCACGGAGGAAACGCCGTGATCGCCGGTGACGCCCCGCCCGTGCATCTTGCTCAGGGCTGAGTCAATGATCTCACGCCCCTTGAACGCATGCGTCTCAACACCGGTTTTTGCCAGCTGCTGGGCAATTCCAGGGCTTTGCAGGAAGGTCTCCGGCTCAAGACCGGCGTGAATCAATGCGTCAGGGTATTTGCCGAAGGTGGGCGTAAAATGGAGCATCTGAGTGGTTACGGCATACTCAGGCATGAATAGGCGCAGCCCCACCATACCATGCTGCGCCGGCGCTGCCCCGGTCCACAAGCTGCTCAATGCCGCCACAGTGGTTGATGGAAATACGGAGGTCAGCTGCCCAACCACATCCGCTCTGCTCAGGAACCCATTTGCCAGTATTCCTTGCTCTTGTACCAAATTCCAGCCCAAGGCGTCGACGATTAACAGTACCACCCGCTTGGCACCACCAGACAAAGGTCGCCACAGCGAGTCTTTTAGGGGAGGAAGCCCGCTGAATGGGGCGCCCAATATGGCCGCTACTGTGGCTGGTACGTTGGCGATCGATCCGTCATCATAATTCGGTTTCATAAACTCGGCTGGCAGCTGCATCGTTTCACACTCCATCATTGGCTTGCATCATTGTCGAGAATCCTAGTTTATCAAGTATACCCGCAATCCCATGTCGTGAAATCTTGACATCTTCCCCGGTCGAGAGAATGGGACTATAATCAATGATATGGATGCCACTTTCGAAGCTGGTTACTGCGAGCTTCGAGGTTTGATCAACGGTTAGTTCCAATACTGCTTTGAAGCAGCTCTATTCATTTCAATGGGAGGTCTACTTATGCGCTACGAAATCACCGGAACAACGATGCAGACTCTAGATGTCTTTCTTTCCGCCGGAGACTCTGTCTTCACTGAATCCGGCGGCATGGCCTGGATGAAGGGACATATCGATATGGAGACCAACACCCGCGGGGGACTCCTCAAAGGATTGGCGCGCTCATTGTCGGGTGAGTCGCTGTTCCTGACCAATTACTCGTGCGCCAGTGGCGAAGCGATGATCACCTTCACGCCGGAAGCGCCAGGTTCCATTATCCCGGTGCAGCTAGCTGCAGGTGAAAGCCGGATCTGCCAGAAAGACGCTTTTATGGCGGCAGAAGAATCGGTCACCCTGGAAGTCCATTTCCGCAAGAAACTTGGGAGCGGGCTGTTCGGCGGTGAGGGCTTTATTCTGCAGAAATTGAGTGGTCCAGGCATCGCCTGGGTTGAGATCGCCGGCGAGGTCCGTGAGTATAATCTGCAGGCGGGCGAAACGATGAAGGTGGATCCCGGCCATATCGCCATGTACGAGCCAACGGTCAACTACGACATCGCCCGAGTCAAAGGGGTGAAGAACGTATTGTTCGGCGGTGAAGGGCTCTTCTTAGCCACATTGACCGGCCCCGGGCGCATTTGGCTGCAGAGCCTGCCGCTCTCCAACCTGGCATCGAAATTGATTCAGTACATGCCGGCAAAAGGGAGCTGATTGGCGCAGCTGACTCATGAGTGCGGCATTTCTCTTCCAGCAGCAGTGGAAGCAATGCCAATCAATAGGTAAAAAGAAAGAGCGCGGCCAGTTCTGGTCGCGCTCTCTCCCTTTTTCTCCTCTCTTAACGAGAGCGTGTCAAATTCTTTAGTGTACGGAATCGCGCAAAGCGTTCATCTGGCCGGCGACGCTGTTGTCGACGACCTGGTCGCCAACACGAACGATCAAACCACCCAAGATTTTCGGGTTCACTTTGAAGTTAACGGAAGCAGCTTTTACCACTTTCTTGACATTCGCTTGTTCGCTGTCGGTCAATGGAAGCGCACTGGTGACTTCGGCGTTGTCACCACTGAACTTAGACAGATCAGCCGGAACCTGGGAAAAGAAGTTGGCAATAAGGGTGCGCTGACGATCCTCGTCCAAAGCGTCCCCAACCAGCTTGTTGGCGGCAGCAATGGCGATGGCCGCAACTTGATCACGGAGCTCAGCCAAGATGCGATTCCGCTCTTCTTCGGCCTCGGCCTTAGCAGCAGTTACTACAGCGCTGGCTTCTTCACGAGCCTTGGCAGTAATGCCTTTGGCGCCTTCTTCTGCCTGTACGGCAGCGTCTTTACGCATGTTGGCGGCTTCAGCGCGAGCAGCATCCAAGATTTTCTTCGCTTCAGCGTCGGCGCTGTCGCGTGCGATTGATGCCTGGCGAGCGTCTTCCAAACCCTTAGCAATACGCGCTTTTCGCTCTTCAAGAATCTTGATGATTGGGCCATAAGCATAATTCTTCATGACCAGCATCAAGATTACGAATAGCAAAATCTGCATCACCAAGTAACCCAGATTAATTCCTAATCCTTCCATAACAATCCTCTCTTAACAGATCTTGTATCGTTAATCTATTGCCTGATGGACAATTAGGCAACGAAAATGAGAATCAAAGCCACAACCAGAGCATAAATAGCAACGGCTTCCGCCAACGCTACACCCAGAATCATGTTACCGGTAATGGTACCAGCAGCATCTGGATTGCGAGCAATACCCTGCACCGCACCACCAACAACGATACCGACACCAGCACCGGCGCCGATGGCACCAGTCATTGCCAAACCAGCACCTAGTAATTTCAAGCCTTCAGCGATTGCTTGAGCAGCTTCAAGTTCCATAATGAGTATCCTCCGAAAAATATGTCTATTTATGAGCCTTAGCTAAACCGGAGTTACCCGGCCGTATTAACAACAAAACTTTAGTGTTCGTCAGCGTGATGCTCTTGGGTAGCACCGGACATGAAGGTCAGGGTCAGCAGGGCAAATACCACTGCCTGCAGCGCACCTACCGCAAACTCCAAATGCCAGAACAAGATGTTGGCGATGGGAATCAGCGAGGCGATGACGAACAAGAGCACCTGACCGGCAAAGATATTACCCAAAAGTCGGAAGGCAAATGAAACCATCTTGAAGAGTTCACTGACAAACTCTAACAAACCGACAATGGGGTCCAAGATAGCCAGGGGGTTCTTGGCGATCTTGTCGGCTTCCCAGACGAAGAACTTCTTCCAGTACTTCATACCCTGCGCTTTCATGCCATAATACTGGGTCATAACAACCGAGATAATGGCGATGGCCAAGGTGAAGTTGAGGTCGGTGGCCGCGGCTCGGACGTATGGAACAATGGTCCAGTCCTTACCTTGCTCGTCGGCACTGCCTTTCATCAGGAAGATGCCTTTTTGAACGCCGCCGGTACCTTCGGCTTCAGCTTCAATTTTGTGAATCTCTTCTTCTGTGAGATGGATGCCTTCTTTCTCGGCCGCTACCTCAGCCTTGTGGGCGGCATGGTGGGGCAGGTTTTCCCACTTGCCAATAGCGTCAACTCCGGGAAGCAGCTCCATCCAGTTGGCCAGAAGAATCCACAAGATGAAAGTCATGAAGAACGGGAAGAAGGCCTTGGCCCACTTGCCGGCAGCATTTTCGACATAGCCGAAGGCGCCTTCAATCACCATCTCAAAGAAATTATAGAAACCAGAAGGGACTTCTTCGACTGTACGTGATTTGGCTTTGAGGCCAACCGCCATCAGCACCAGCAATGCAAACGTAATCAAAGCCGCCAGGAAGGTGTTGGTAAACCCTTCACCGAACAAACCGGCTAACGGGCTTCCTTCGGACCAGGAGAACAAAATTTCACCAGGCAGCTGGATTACCGGCAGCACTGGCGGGGCATAGATGCCGGCTACCAACAGCAATAACAAACAAATATAAACAACATGACGTTTTTTCATGCTTCCGTTTCTTCCTCCGCTTCGTTGGAGCTTGATGTGTCTTGAATGCGAGCCGCGGCCGTCAAGCTTACGCGCACAGTAACGTAAAGCGCTACCGGCACGCTGCCCACCATTAGCAATACTGTAAAGATTGAGTTAGTTCCAAGGTATTTGTCGAGAAGCATCCCTGCCCCGAGGGCCAAACCAATGGCCAAGACAACGATACATCCAACCTGTCCTACAACGCCTGCCAGAAGTGCGGGCTGGTTGACCTGTTGTTTCTCTCGATTCAAAATATCCTCACTCAGACCCGAACTTGGGAATTATAGCACAAGTCCATCAGATGGCGAGTCTCCACCAGCCACCTCATAGGGTTCTTATCCTGCCAGGGCAAAGAATGCGCCGGCGGCTTCACGCGTCCATTCAAACGCCGGGCCCGCAAACACACCCAGATACAGCACAAAGAAGATCAGAACTGCCAGGCCAACTTTGACCGCCCGAGAGACTGGGATCGGTTTATCTTCTTCATCGGAACGGTAAAGGTACATACATTTGACGACGTTCAAATAGTAATAAAGCGCTACAAAGGCATTCAAAATGCCAACCAGCGCCAACCACCAAAGACCAGCGTCAACCGCTGCCTTGAATATGAAGAACTTGCCGAAGAAGCCTGCCGTTGGCGGAATACCGCTTAACGATAGCAGGGCAAACAGCATCACCAAAGCCAAGTGAGGTGAACGACGGCTCAATCCATTGAAACTATCCATCTCTACCGAATTGGTTTCTTTGCCTACCAGCATCACCACACCAAACAGGGCGATATTGGTGAACAGGTACATCAGCAGGTAGAACATGGTGGCGCCGGAACCGTCGGGAGACATGGTCACCAGACCGATCATAGCGTAGCCTGCCTGGGCAATACTGGAATAGGCCAACATCCGCTTGATATTCTTTTGGAAGATAGCTACAAAATTACCCAGAGTCATGGTAATAATGGCCATCGCCACCAGCATCGCCCACCACATGCTGCTTGAGTCAGGAGCGCCGAAGATGCCGGCTGAAAAGACACGCAGGAATACGGCGAAACCGGCAGCTTTTGAAGCTGTGGAAACGAAGCCCACAAAAGGCGTGGGCGCGCCTTCGTAGATGTCCGGAGTCCAGAAGTGGAACGGCACCGCCGAAATCTTAAACCCAAAACCAGCCACAATCATGACCGCCGCCAGCAGAAGGACGGCATTGGCTTCCGCCGGAATCGAGGAGGCATTCATGACCATGCTGCCGACCAGATAGAGGTTGGTCTGGGTGGTAATGCCGTAGATCAAGCTCATACCGTAAAGCATCACGGATGTGGCGAAAGCACCGTAAACGAAGTATTTCATACCCGCTTCGGCTGATTTCCTGTCTTCAGTGGCAAAGCCAGCCAGGATATAGGAGCTGATGGAGGCTGTCTCTAGCGCTACGTAAAGCATGATCAAGTCAGCAGACGCAGCCATCAAGCTAAAACCCAAGGTCGCCGCAATCAACAAGGCGAAGAATTCACCCCGCTGAAGCCGCTCCACATCCAAGGAAATGAGGCTGGAGGCGGCCAAAGCCACCAGGAACATGAGCTTGAACACCAACGAGACGCCGTCGCTCCGGATCATACCGCCCCACATCAGGCTGTCGGCCAACCCTGTCTGGGTGCTCGGCTCGCCGCCGACGAGCCAGATGCCCACGGTCAACAGCAGAATCGCGAAGGCGCCCCAGGCAGTTAGCAGACCAACGCGCCGACGTTCTGTTGGTTTCACCAGCCGGTCAAAAAGAAAGACCGCCAGCAACAAAATCACTAAGCTTATTTCTGGCGCAAGAGCCAGCACCCATGAACGGGGAATATCAGGGGTCACTTAAGCACCTCCCAGCCAAACAAAGAGATTTGCTGCGGCTGTTTGAATCGTATCCAAAACTGTGACCGCTTGTTGGGCATCATGGATGCGTTCAACAACCGGCGCCATCCCCGCTTGAACGATTGGCGCGATCACCGATGGGACCACACCAATGACAATCAGGCAAACACTAAACATGACAAGGGTGAACTTGTCAATGGCAAGCAGCGGTCGCATGTCGTGCCATTTTTCCGCGAAATATTCGCCAAAAAAGACGGTGCCGACGGCACGCAAGATGTAGGCCGCGGTGATGACAATAGCCAAAACGGAAACCATGGCGATGATGGGGTAGAAGTTTGCCGGATTAAGACCAAAGGCCGCCCCACTCAGATTCAAGCTGCCGCCCTGCCAGACGCCCAGGAAAATCGGGAATTCGGCGATGAATCCTGACAAGCCAGGCATACCCATGGAGACCAGACCACCGAGGATGAATGCCACCGCTGTCCACGGGAGCACCTTCACCATACCGCTCAGTTCGTCCATACTGCGGCTGTGAGCACGGTCATAGATCATACCGACCACAGAGAAGAAGAGCGCGGTCATGATGCCGTGGCTGACCATCTGGATGCCAGCGCCGGTAAAACCGGTCAGGCTCAGCGTGGCGAATCCCATGGAGACCAGGCCCATGTGACTGACACTGGAATACCCAATCAGGTACTTCATGTCTCGCTGCCGCATGGCGACCAACGAACCGTAGACCACATTAATGGTGGTCAGCAGGATTACAAAGGGCATCCAGTAGACAGTGCCTTCCGGAAGAATCTGGATGCCAACGCGCATAGATGCGTAGGCGCCCAGCTTCATCAAGACACCAGCATGAATCATGGAGACCGCCGTGGGCGCCGCCACGTGGCCATCAGGCGACCAGTTGTGGAAGGGGAAGACACCCGCCAAAATGGCAAACCCCATGAACAAAGGCAGGAACCAGAGCACCTGCACATTGAACGGGAAGTTCGCCTCGGCCCAAATTCGCAGGTCAAAGGTCTGAAGCGCTGCCCCACCGTCCACCGGTGTGAAATAGAGCACCAGGAATGCGATAAAGGAAATGAAGCTGCCGATCAAGAGATAGAGAGTCAGTTTCATCGCGGCATATTCGCGCGACACCTTCCATCCCCAGATAACGATCAAGATGTACATGGGCAGCACAGCCAATTCATAGAAGAAGAACAGCACAAAGCCATCCACTGCCATGAATACGCCGTGAACGCCAGCTACCAGCAGCATAAAGAATGCGAAGAACTCCCGAGGCCGGTCATCTATGCTCCAGGAAATCAGGACGCCACCGAGACCAACCAGGGCTGTGAGCAAGACCAAGGTCGCGCTGAGTCCATCCACACCCAAAATATAATTGATGCCAATACTTGGGATCCACCCATGTTCTTCAACAAACATCAGTGTATCGGCCCAAGCGGTGCCAGCTGCCGGCAGATTCTGATTGTAGGCGATGTAGACGAAGATCGACAGTACCAGGCCTAAAATCATTGCCGCCAGCGCCAGCATTCGAGCGTTCTCACCGCGCTCCTTGGGCATCATCAGAATAATGATTGCCGCCACAATCGGCGACAAAGCTATAATTGAGAGAAAGGGAAATTCCATAAACCCTCTTCCAGACTAAGTGATTCTAGTGCCGCGGTGCTCCAACACAAGCAGTTCAGCCGTGCTCCACCGCCAACAGCATTTAACCAAACAATTTTGTTACTGTGTCGTTGATGAAGACCAGAAGCCACTGCGGCCAAACACCAAGGCTCAACATCAGGGCCATTAGGGGCCAGATTACCAAGTGCTCGCGCAGGGTCATATCTTTCAACCCCAACCACTCCTCTTTGGTCGAACCATGCAGCGTCTGGCCAATCCCCTTCAGGATATAGGCGCCAGTCATCAACAGACCAATCATGGAGAGAGCGACCTGGATTTCGAAGATACCCCAGCTGCCGCGAACGATCATAAATTCACTGACGAAGCCGTTGAGGCCAGGAAGTCCCAGTGACGCTAAGCTGGTGAATACCAGAATGGCGCCAAACATAGGCAGCACCGACCACAGGCCCCCGAATCGCTTCAGGTCTCGTGTATGGGCCCGTTCATAGATGACACCAACCATGAAGAACATGCCAGCGGCAGAGAGTCCATGATTGAACATCTGGAATATCGCCCCGTTGGTAGCCATGATAGCGTCGTTGGTCAGAGCGGTGCTCTCACCAGGTAAACCGTAGACGTATGCAGTCACCGCGATACCCAACAGCACAAACCCCATGTGGTTGATAGACGAATAGGCCACCAGCCGCTTGAAGTCCCACTGGCCAAAGGCCGCGAAACCGCCCATGACGATACTTAGCATACCGAAGGTGGCTAAAACAGCCGCTGCGGTATGAGCCTGGGCCGGGAAGAGAGGAATAACCAGGCGCAAGAAACCATAGGCTCCCAGCTTCAGCAATACGCCAGCCAAGAGCATGGATCCAGCCGTAGGCGCCTGGGTATGGGCATCGGGAAGCCAGGTGTGAAAAGGCCACACCGGCACCTTGATGGCGAATGCCACCACGAACGCCCAGAATGCGACATTCTTCACCAGGTCAACGGATAGATTGGAGCCGGCCAACATACCACCCGCCGGCAGGTTCACCCACTTGTCCATCAGTTCGACGATGTCGAATGTGCCTGTGGCCAGGCCCATTACCTGAATGGACAGAAGCAGACCCAAACTGCCCGCCATGGTGTAGATCATGAATTTGAAAGATGCGTAGTCCCTATCCGCACCACCCCACAGCTTGATGAGGAAGTACATGGGAACCAGGCCGAACTCCCAGAAGATGAAGAAGATGATCAGGTCCAGGGAGGCAAACAACCCCAGCATGGCAGTCTCCATGATCAGAAACAGAGCCATGAACATCTTTACATTTTCTTCTATCCCAAAAGAAGCCAGTATCGCCAACGGGGTCAGGATAGTAGCCAGAAGCCACATTGCCAGGCTAAGCCCGTCAATCCCCATGTGATAGCTGGCTCCCAAGGCAGGGAACCACTCAGCCTTAACCTGGAACTGCATATCGGCTGCGACCCGGTCATATGAGAACCACATGACCAGCACCAGAGCCAAGGGCACCAGGCTTAAAATGAACGACAGTCGCCGTATCAATGCCTTCTCATCGTCTGGCAGCAAGATGATCATCAATGCCGCCACAGTCGGGAAGAAAACGATTAGATTCAGGAGATTATCTTGAATAAAGTCCATCAGGTCTCCTAAACACCTACTAAGGCAACCGGGTCAGCTGCGAACACAGCCACCCCAGCCTCGTCGGTGCTTCAATGCATCCTAAAAGATACCTAGTAATCGATTAAGCCAGCCATAGTTAATGGCTAAGACTACAAATGCCAATGCGCTGGCAATCAACATAGATACCAGGGCGTATTCTTGAATCTTGCCGGTCTGCAGCTGACGGAACTCCTTGGCCATGGCCAAGAATTGATCCTTCAACCAATCAACGCCATCGCTAATCACAATCCGCTCAAATCGCAGCATGTAATGGCCGATGCCGTAAACAGTCCGGGCAACTAGATGCAGCAACCCATCGATCAAGCCCTTGTCCACGACCTCGTAGACAATCACCTCAGAGAAGTAGATGGTTGGTTTGATGAAGAGGAAGGCATACAGCTCATCCCAGTACCATTTGTTCTGCAAGAAGGTATGCACCGGGCCCAAGACGCCAATCAAGGGATCAGGCTGTCCTTTTTCCAACGGCTTGCGTCCGTAAACCAACCAGCCGGCGAAGAGGCCGCCCAGGGCAACTACAATGGAAGTCAGCAATGGGAACACATTGAACGGCAAGGTTTCCAAAGCATGGGAAACCAGGTGCAGCTCGCTCAGATGGTGTAAGGTTTCCTCGACGGTGGCGCCGACGAAATGATGGAAGAAATTGTTGTTTACCATCGGCCCCAGCACGGGGAACGATTCAGGAATGCCGAACCAGCCGGCGCCAACCGCGAAAACGGAGAGCAAGAGCAGCGGAATGGTCATGAAATGATCACTCTCATGGGCATGCTCAGCCAAAGGTGTGCGGGGTTTGCCGAAGAAGGTCAGGGAAATCTGGCGCATGGTGTAGAAGGCGGTCAGGGCGGCCGCCAGTGCCAATACCCAGAAAACAACCATGGCTAAGCTGCTGCCGTGAATCCCCTGGAACCAGGCATCCGCCAGGATCTCGTCCTTGGACCAGAAACCTGCGGTGATCAGCGGGAAGCCAGAGAGGGCAAAACCGCCTATCAAGAAGGTCCAGAATGTCTTGGGCATCTTGGTACGCAAGCCGCCCATATTAAGCATGTTCTGGGGATCGGTGTGATGGTCGTGGGCATGCTCGGCGCCATGTTCCATGCCGTGAATGATGGAACCTGAGCCGAGGAACAACAACGCTTTGAAGAAAGCATGGGTAATCAGATGGAAAGCGGCGGCAACATAGGCGCCGATACCAATGGCGGCAACCATGTAGCCCAGCTGTGAGATGGTCGAGTACGCCAGCACGCCCTTGACATCGTTCTGAGCGACGGCGATGGTGGCTGCCATCAAGGCTGTAAACGCCCCAATTCCGCCGATGACCAGGCCGACCACCGGGCTGCCTTCCGGCCCCATCCCTACGGCGATCAACGGGAAGATACGCACAATCATGTAGACGCCAGCCGAAACCATGGCGGCGGCATGAATGATAGCGCTGACCGGTGTGGGACCTTCCATCGCGTCGGGAAGCCACACATGCAGGGGCCATTGGGCGGATTTGCCGACGGTACCGGTGAACAACATCAGTGCCATAATACCCAGGGCGCCGGCACCAGCAGTCTCAGCCGCATGCTCCAGCCCGTAGGCAGACAGCGCTTCACTAAAGTTGAGGGTGCCAAAAACCCGGTAGAAGAAGACGATACCCATCAGCATGACCACGTCGGCGATGCGGGTGGTCATAAACGCTTTGATGGCTGCCTTGCGGGGCGGGATCTTCTTGGGATCATCGTAATTCCGGGAGTACCAGAATCCGATAAGGGCATATGAGCAGAAGCCCATCACTTCCCAGCCGACGAAGAGAAGCAGCAGGTTATCAGCCACAACCAGGGTCAGCATGGCGCCAGCAAAGAGCGACATGAAAGCGAAGAATCGCGAAATGAGCGGCTCTTCTTTGCCGTGGTTGGGCGAGCCCAGAACAGTCCCTCTTGGCTTGCCGTAGTTGTGATAGCCCACGCTGTAGATGAAGATCATGGTGGTGGCGAAGGGAACCATGATCAGCATGATGGCGGTCAGCGGATCTACCGCCACCCCCATCTGCAGCCACAGCCCTTTAGCATAGTCACCAAACGGGATCCAATCGACCGCGCTGCTGATTGCAACCGGGTGTTCAGCCAGGTGATGGACATCCTCGAGTAACAAATTGAAGGCTACAATCCAGCCCATCACCAGCGAGCTGATGATGCCGGCCCAAGCCAACATCCAGCTCAACGTCCGATTATGCTTGGTAAACAGCATAATCAGAAAAAACGCCAGCAACGGTGTGGCCGGAATGAGCCAGGTTAACGTTTGCAGTGTTTGTTCAGTCATAAAGCGAATCTCAAACAGATTGCGATAGTTCGGGACAGCAGAAGAAAGAGGCGGTGCTCCAGCTCCCTGGCCCAGGTCCTATCAGTTTTTCAGCAAATCCATTTCCTCGGCCACAACCGAATCTCGGCTGCGATAAATGGAAATGACCAGCGCCAAGCCAACAGCGGCCTCGGCAGCGGCAACAGTCAGAACAAATACAGCCCAAGCAAGACCGACAGGGCGGTCCGGTGTCATGTAGCGCCAGAAGGCGACAAGATTGATGTTAACCGCATTCAGCATCAATTCAACAGCCATCAGGATCGCGATGGTATTGCGTCTGGCCACCACCCCATATAGGCCCAAACTGAAAAGCGCTGCCGCTAACAACAAATACCAGGATAACGGGATCATACTTCGTCCTCCGCTTTTGGCCATGCCACTAAAATGGC
>JAHEEY010000474.1 GCA_024640485.1 Chloroflexota bacterium
CGGACGGCTCCTTTGCCGGCGGCCCTATTTCCAGCGGCATTGAGTCGACCATCCAGAGCCGGCGGGGGGGCGGGCAGCCGATGTCGGACAATGTGCGGGGGCCGATGGAGAGGGCGTTCAGCGCCGATTTCGGCGGGGTGCGGCTGCATACCGACGGCCAATCGAATGATTTGAACCAATCGCTGCAGGCGAAGGCGTTCACCACCGGCAGCGACATCTTCTTCCGGCAGGGGGCGTACCAGCCGGGCAGCAGCAGCGGCAAAGAGCTGATCGCCCATGAACTGACCCACGTGGTGCAGCAGAAAGGTGGGGCGATCCAGCGAGATTATGTAGCAGCTGATTCGCCGGAGGAAGCTGCTCTCGCCCCAGATCCTAAGTACGATCGGCCGGGCAGGATAATCACGAAGAATTCGACACTGTATGCCGGGGCGGGGTCAGGTGGGAAGGTGGCGGGATCCACTAAGCTCAAAGTGGGCGATTTGGTGATCGTCACCGACACCAGCACGGTCACTAGGAGCAGAAGAACTTTGCGAGGCATGGTGTCCACAGATGAACAGTGGGATGAAGTTCAGGTCGTCAAGCAGGGGAACGTAGATAAGGTTGACAGCAACATCGTCGGCTATATAAAAACCGATCATACAAAGCCGTTTTATGCTCACCAGGAGCAAACGGGAATCCCGCTGTTGACCCCAAACACAGAACCAAGCCCGGAGCATGTGAAACAAGGGGCGATCGGTGATTGTTATTTGATGGCGGCTATGATGGCAGTGGCCGGCAATGAGCCGCAGACGATCAAGAATATGTTCAGCCCCAGCCCATATGACGCCACCGCTGATGAAGTTGCCGTCCGATTCTTCGCTATGGATCTTGATCCTGAGACGGGAGACTCGATACCGGGCCCAGCCAAATGGGTAAGAGTCAGGAAATCAGTGGTAGTTGCCCTGGCAGATATCGAACGTTACAACTTGCAGAAGGGGAAGGGTGCCCTTGCCGGCGGGCCGCAGCTCTGGCCTGCCATGGTGGAAAAGGCATTCGCTGTCTTTAAGAACAGTTCTTACTCAGGGATGGGAGAGGTCGACTTCATCTTATCCAATATAAGCAGTGTGATGTCGGCAATCGACGGCAGACCCCAGAAGATGGAATCGATGAACGCGGGCTATCTGGCCACGCAGGCAGGGGCCGCAGACAATGAGTCACCTGAACAGTTCAAGCAGAGAATCAAGGTGGAAACAGCTAACCGGGTGATTACCATTCTAAGCGCAGGCGGCAAGATTTTTGTCGGGACGGGAGGGTCCACTGAGCGGAAAAAGAAACAAGAAAGCGAAATGGGGCTGGTCAGCACAGGGAAAGGAATCGCGGGTGAATCGAAAGAAGGGGGATTGGCCTTAGAACACGCTTACTTGGTCGAAGGGTTGACAAAACAGGGTGGGCGTCTCTATGTCAAAGTGCGCAACCCATGGGGTGAATACGGCCGTACGATGTATAACGACGAAGGAAAGTACGCGGTATTGGAAGGCCCCGAAGGAGCGGTCTCATTTGTAGAAATTAATGACTTCCTGGATGCATTCAAAAAGATCCATCATTCGCTCAGCCCGGAAGAGATTGCGGGGGCAGGCGAGCTGCTCAGTGACAGTGATTTTCTAGATGATATCGAATTGGAGTAGACCGGCGGTCCGGCTGCCCTGGGAACGACAATTAGACTCACTGAGGTGATTTTGTCCTTGAAACAACTGCCCGTTTGGGTTGAGCCCATCCAATTGAATCAATGGCCGACCAGGTGGGTTGAAAGCAATTCTCTGGATTATGGCCTGCCGCTGCCGAAGCGCTGGCGATTGGATACGACTGCTTTCCAATCACCGGTTGATGGAAGCGATCTTTACCGGGGTGAGTTCGCCTCTGAATTGTTGGCAGTCCATCTGATGCGGCAGGCGAGCCCGGCATACGATTTAGGCACCTGGGTCGAGGCTGTTTTGCAGATGACAGGCTTCCCGTCCCCGATTCTGGCGGCGGCAGGCGGGGCAGAGACGCAGCTGCTGGATTGGCAGGCATGGGGAGATGCCGCGGCGCTTAACCAGCGGCTGGCGGTGGACGAGACTCGCTTGTATATGGGGTTGGCGATGCTGGGGAAGAAAGCGCCGGAATTAGCCCGATTTTACATTGTGCTGGCCCGGCGAAGGACATTGGCATGGCAGGTGATGGTCTCATTTATGTCGGCGTGCCTGCCGGGAACCGCCGAAGAGATGGTAATCGCTAATGACCACGTCCGGGCTGGGGCGATCCTGGGCGGCCTGCGGTTTCTCGGCGGCGGCTGACGGCCCGGCAGGGTTGAATATTGTCGGCGGTGGAGGTATTCTGGAAGGCGATCCGGCGGCGGTGCGTACGCTGGGTTTCCTGGGTATGGTATCATTCCAGCCGGTGGGTAAAGTGTCTGAGGCAGGCGATGTGACCGGTGAGGTTGCCGGTGAAATCGCCGAGGGGGTAGAACAGCTTGTCCAACAATAGCAGCGAAAACTCAGTGAACATCATAGGCGGTCAGATAGAGCGGTCCGGCGGATCGGCGGTGCTGCGCTTTCCGGTCGCGCCGGCGGCGCTGGCAGAGATGGCGGCGCTGGGACTGTTCCATTTTCAAGAAGGGCTCTTTGAGCGCAGCCCGCTGGGGATACCGTTCCAGACGGGGCTGGTGGCGATCGTCGGCGAGGAGTCCCAGGCGGCTGATTTCGCCGCCGGGCAGCCGTTTGAGGTGACCCCGGAGACGTGGCATGTGCTCAGCGTGGAATTGGACGGGGTGGTTTACCCCACGTTCATCTCGCTGCGGCGTGAGGGGAAGCTGCCGGGCAGCCTGAGTGAGGCGATGACGGCGTTCGCGGTGCGCAAAGGGACCCAGGGGGAAGAGGTGCCGGCGGAAGGGCGGCAGGTGATTCAGGAGGCGATGAACGCATTCGTGGATTTAAGCGAGTCGGGGGAGCTGTCGGAGGAGGCGATGCGGCAGGTGACCGAAAAAGCGGTTGCCGGCATCAGCGGCCTGTTTGAGAAGCAGGAAGCGCGGCAGATCGTGGAGAAGCATCTAGACGACAAGGGGATCCCGTATGACCAGCATGAGGGATCGTATTTCTTCACGGTGCATGCCGGCGAGGATACCTGGCATGTGGAATGCGAGCTGCTGGATTGGCCCAAGGAGCTGGTGCTCTATTCGTATGTCTCCCTGGAAATCGATGAGGGGTTGGTCGACGAACTGCTGCGGGATTTGAACCAGCTGAACCTGGCCCTGGCCCGGGGCAATTTCCAGTTCAACCCGGCCGACGGCACCTTGTTCTACCGCAGCCATCTGTACAGCAGCATTTTTGATCTGGCCGACCTGCTGGACGATCTGTTCTCGGACAATTTCGACGGCATGCGGGCGGTGTTCCCGGTGCTGCGGGAGAAGTATGCCGGATCGATGGGGGCGGCCTCTTAGCCCCTCAGGAAGCGGCTTGCTGGCGCCAAGGGGAGCTTATCCAGCCCTGCTCAGATGGGCAGAAGGAGCAGCGATAGCAATCGACAGCGAGGCTTCCGGCACAAAAGCCGGAAGCCTCGTTTTTATTTGGCGGGGCGTAGGGGCGGATGGGGGGACGAGGCGATGGGTTGGTGTCAGCCTGGGCAGCCCCTTCATTGGGGCTGATTGGCCGGACCCGGCTGGCACCAATCGATATATTCCCGCAAACGGTCCTTCAACCCGGCCTCATCGACACCCAGTTCAGCCAGGGTGCGGTTG
>JAHEEY010000077.1 GCA_024640485.1 Chloroflexota bacterium
TTTCCTGGGACATTATGCCGAGGCGCTGAAAACGGGCCAGCAGGCGGAGGACATTGCCAGGGCGCTCAGCTCCCGCAAACATCTAGCCGCCGCGCTAACGGCCAAATCATGGGCGCTGATGGGGCAAGGCAGCCTGGACGGCGCTTTGGAATTCGCCCGTGAAGCGTTCAATGTCAGCACCGGCGACAAAACTCTGCGCGAAGTAGCTTTCAGCAGCGCTGTGATCAGCCATATCTGCCGGAGAAAGCATTGGTATCAAAGGGCGACCCGAGCTACCGAGAACTCAATCGCCATCTTTCGCCAAATCAACCTCCCTAATTGGGAAGGGATGATGGTGGGAAACCTGGGAACCATCGCCTTCTCTCGCGGCGACCACGCCGCGGCAGCGGAGCATTTCCACCGCTGCCTGGAGATTGCCTTGGGCAGTGGCAACTACTACGATATTAATCGCGCCCTGAGTAAATTGGCCCAGGCCAACACGCTCCAGGGACATTATCAGCTGGCCGCTGATCAATACCATCAGGCATACATCTTCGCGGCAAAGAGCCTAAACCGACGGCAGCAGCTGAAGATCGCTATCGCACTAGGCGAGCTGCATTTTGACCAAATATCCAACGCTTTCCAATCAACAACAGATATCGATCAGGAAGAACACATGGCGGAAGCGCACACCTGGTTCGAACTGGCGGCGGGGCTGGCCGAAACATTAGCGGACCGGACATCTTTGGCCACGATCTACTGCCGACAAGCGCAGCTGCTTCTGGAGAGGCATTTGCCGCAAGAGGCGTTGAGCCTGTCACAGCAATCACTGCAGCATGCCAGGGGCCAGCTAGCGGATCAACCTGGGTCAGATCTTTGGAGAATTATCGGCATCAACTGGCGCACATTGGGTACAGCGAATAGGATGTTGAGCTATACCAAATCGATGGTCACCGTCGATCACAAATCTTACGATACCGCCGAATGCTTCAAGGAAAGCTTGGCGGCGTTTGAACAGATGGGCGGTGATTCCACGGTTGAGGATGCGCGAACCTTGTATGCCTGGGCCGTATCCGAACTATCCGCAGGTGATGAAACACAGGGTAAATCGCTGTTAAAGCAGTCACAGGACAAGTTCAAACAGCTGGGAATGTCCAAAGAGGTTCAAAGGATCACTCAATTCGGCACTGATTAGTACTATAGTGGTGTTCTCAAAAGCATGACTCAAGTTGTACACTAAGTGGACGGGCTATTGTCGGCGCGCGCCGGCAATCACTTGATATAGTTTACTGATCAACCTGAATGAGAAAGATTTAGAAAGCTGCCTCTATGGCCATGACCGAACAGGAGCAGATAGAACAGGCGATTTCTGTTCTGGAGTCACAGCGACAATCCGTAGGCGATCTCGTTGTAAACACAACCATCGCCGCATTGCAGGAGAAGCTGAGCTCCCTGCAGGATATTTCGGTTACCCAAGCCACACATCTCAGAGCAGAACGCAAGCAAGTTACCACCCTCTTCGCCAACATCGTTGGCTTGCCAGATGTCTCTGAACCCCGTCGCGACACCAATCTTCTGGATATTTTGAGAGTGCTCTGGCGGCGGCTGGACGGAGCCATTTCCGAACAGGGCGGCGTTATTGACAAACACATGGGCGACGGCGTCATGGGGCTGTTTGGCATTCCAAAGGCTCGTGAAGATGATCCCGAGCGAGCGATTCGGGCGGCATTGGCGATGCGCTCCGCGCTTGCTGATTTTGTCGATGAAATCAGCAGTTTTGACAATGCCAGCCTCGACGTATGGCGAAAGAAGTCAAGCATCAACGACACCAAACCTTTCGCCAATATCCAGATTCGCGTCGGCATCAATACCGGTCCGGTGCTGCTGGACAAGGTAGGCAGCAGCGACGAACACACGGCAATTGGCTCCGCGGTAAATATAGCCAGCCGCTTGGAGCAGTCGGCCCCACTGGGCGCGATACTCATCTCCCACGAAACCTACTTGCTGGTGCCGGGCATCTTCACGGTTGAGCCCCTGGGCCCCATCGAGATAAGAGGCAGATCTGAAGCCGTCGAGGTATACCTGGTAACAGGGATAAACCCTCGTGCCCTTTACCCCGCCATCCGAGCGGTCGAAGGGATCAAGACTCAGATGGTGGGACGTTCGAATCACCTTCTCCAACTGCAGAACAGCCTCCAGCTAGCTGCTCAATCCCGCACAGGACGCAAGATTGTCATCCGCGGCGAAGCCGGGATGGGCAAATCCCGCCTGGTACATGAGTTCATGGCCTGGATTGGCTCGCAGCAGGATGCGTGCATGATCATGAACGGGCGGACCGATCAGCGCATGAGCTACCGCCCCTACTCCTTGATTAGGGATTTGCTGGCGACTCATTTCAACATTCAAGACAGCGACTCTGCCACCCTGGTAGAAAATAAACTTGCCCGGGGTATGGCAGAAGTTATGGATCAACATGGAATCGATTTCCACGATCGGGCCCATGCGGTTGGCCAATTCATCGGCCTCAGTGTCTCTGCCAGAGCCCAAGCGCAATCTTTGGCGATTGAAACGCCTCAGGTCAGAAATCGCGTCTTCAATTACATCACTCAGTTTATTGAGGCATTGGCAACGCGTTATCCAGCCATGGTCATCATCCTGGAGGATGTCCATTGGGCGGACTCCAAGTCACTTGAGCTGATTGAGGCGCTTGCGGAAATCTGCGAAAGATCTTCACTCCTGCTGATCTGCCTAACCCGGTCGCAAGCGGCGCAGGACCGCCTGTACGGCAGCGGTTCACACGTAATAGGCGCCGCTATCCAGGAGATCGAGCTGGAACCGCTTTCTGATGATGAAACCAGACAGCTGGTCATCGATATCCTGAGAAGAGTCCCGGATCTACCCAATGAACTATGCAGCCTAATCGTAACCAAGGCAGAAGGGAACCCCTTTTACGTGGAAGAGCTGGTTAAAGTCCTGATTGAAGACGGCGTCATCGTGACCAGCCAGGATGCGTGGCGCATCCAGGAATGCCAGTTCCGTGAAGTCCGCGTTCCCCCAACGCTCACCGGCGTCCTGCAGGCACGTTTGGATCGGCTTTCCTCTTTGGAGAGAACGGCGCTGCAGCAGGCGGCGGTAATCGGCAGGGTATTTTGGGACAGCGCTGTGGTGCGCATGGGTGAAATGGCAGACCAGCCGCTGTTCGCCGCGGAGACAATGATCGCGCTGGAAGCATTGGAGAAGAGAGAGCTTATCTTCCGGCAGAAATCTTCCGGTTTTGCCGGCACGGTTTCCTACCTGTTCAAACACGCCATCTTGCGCGATGTCACTTACGAAAGTGTGCTGCTGCGGCACCGTCCCAAATACCACAAACTGGCTGCTGATTGGTTGGCTGAGCAAAGCGGCGAGCGTATATCCGAATACGCGGGGCTGATTGCCGAGCACTATCAACAGGCCGGGGAAATTACAGCAGCGGCTAAGCTTTTTGAGACCGCTGCCGTGCGGGCACAAGCGATGTACAACCCGGATGTGGCTATCGACTACTTCCAGAAAGCGCTGAGCCTGCTGTCCGATGAATCCCATTTTGGCGCCTGGCAGTTGAGTTTACAGCGGCAGTGCGGCGAGCTGCTGCTGATGCAGGCCAGGCTGGTAGAAGCGGCTCAGATTTACATGACGATGCAGTACATTGGCGAACAAGAAGGTGACCTGGCTGCCCAAGCCCACGCACTCAATGGGCAGGCGATTGTCTACCGAGAGCAGGCGGAGCATGAGACCATGCAGCGCTGCGCCCGCCAGGCGGAGCAAGCTGCCAGTCTAGCCGGCCATGAAGAAGAGCTTGTCTGCGCACTGCTGCACCAGGCAGATGCCTCCGTTCGTTTGGGCGATGGCAGTAAAGCTATCGCCGCCGCCCGGCAAGCGCAGCAGAGAAGCAGCGCTGCGGGACTAGCCACCTTGCAGAGCATGAGCCTCAACCGGCTGTGTCTCATCGAGATTGAGTCCGGCAGCATCGCGGAAGCCAATACGATTCTGAACCTGCTGGAGCAGCAGGCCGAATCTTTTGAGGATGATAACGAATCAAGACAGCATTTTGCCTTCAGCAAGGCGATGCTTGGCGAGCTTTACAACCGGCTGGGCCAATACAACCTGGCGGCGTTCAGCTTGCTGGGCGCGCTGGATGCGTATCGTGAAATTGACTTCCAGCAGGCAATCGCCCAGACGTTGAATGCGTTGGGCGAGACAGCCCGGCTGCGCGATGATGCCAGCGCCGCGGTCCCGCTCTATCAGGAAGCACTGGCAATTGCCAGCGCAATTGGCGATCGCTACGGCCGGCTCACCTATCGAACCAATTTGGGTGGGGCTTTGGCCAAGCTGGGCCAGTACGAGTCCGCGATCAAAGAGCTCAGGAAAGTGACGCGGCTCTCAAATGACGTGGCCCGCGTGGTCAATTGGCTGGGGCTGTCCAGAACCTATTCATTTATGGCAGAGGCGTTTGCCGGATTGGGGGAGATGGCCGATGCCTTAACCGTGGCATTGCAGTCCCATCTGCTGGCTCAGCAGACTGGCGACCCTTTGATGTTGGGCGCCGCCTGGCGTGTGCTCGGCAAGGTCGCGGCTCAGCTGCCGGCGCAGGAGCTGCCGATCGTCGTTGACAACACCCCTTACAGCCCACCAAGCTGCTTCTCAGAAAGCCTGAGCGTGCTGCGAGATGCTGCCAGCAACACCGCCAGCTCGCTCCGCCAGCAGGCAGAGACGATGTTCGCCTGGGCAGAACATGAAATCAAGCGAGACAACATCAAATTAGCAGAGGAACTGAAGGCCGAAGCGCACGCCATGACGACCCGGCTAGGCGAATGGGCGACCAAGCAGTTGGTGCCCAGAAACCATGCGTAGAAAGTCAGGCGGCATCTATCACCAAACGCGGCAGAGCATCCCTTTCAGGTAAGCCGATTCCGGAAACGTGAGCAGTATCGGATGATCCGCGGCCTGGCTCATGGGTTCGATAATTTGAACATCCCTTCCCGCATCCACCGCGGCACTGAAAAGGATCTTCTGGAACAGATCGGCGCTTATTCGCCCCGAGCAAGAAAAAGTCGCCAGCAAACCACCTGGTTTCAGCAGGCGCAGCGCCAGCCAATTGAGATCTTTATATCCCCGGCTAGCACGACTGACATCTCTCTGGCTGTGCGCAAATTTCGGCGGGTCCAGAATCACCAGGTCGAACTGCCTGCCGGTATCCCGATAGTGGCGCAGCACTTGAAATGCATCCCCTTGAATGTACTCATCTTCCGGCCGATCAGGGTTGTTCAAAATCACGTTCTTCTCAGCCAGCATCAGCGCTTCCGCGGAACTGTCGATGTTAGTGATTAATCCGGCACCATGAGCAGCCGCATAGACGGCAAATCCGCCCGTATAGGCGAAAACATTCAGGACTTCTTTGCCGGCAACCGCTTCGGGCCGGCAGACCAGCGCCCGGTTCACTCTCTGATCCAAATAAGCCCCGGTCTTATGGCCTTCCATCAAATTAACGGCGAACTGATGGCCGTTTTCCAGCACGATTAACTCTGCCGGTGGGGCTTCCCCCCAGCACATACCAGAGGTTTCTTTCAGGTTTTCTTTTCTGCGCACGCTGACGTCAGATCGCTCTACAATCCCAAGCGGCTTCTCGAGCTCCACCAATAGCTTGATGAACATCTCTTTGCGGCGGTCGATCCCCAAGGTCAAGCATTGGATCACCAGATAATCGCCGTATTTGTCAACGATCAATCCAGGCAAGCCATCGGATTCGGCATTGATCAGCCGGTAGGCGGTGGTTGCCGGTTCCAGATTCAACAATCGTCGGCTGGCAACAGCCCGTTCCAGCTTCTGCTGCCAGAACGCTTCATCAAAACGGGCATCAGCATTCCAGCTGATAATCCGTCCCTGGATTTGGGAGTGTGGGTTGTAATAGGCATAGGCCAAGAACTGCTGTTTGCTGTCTTCGACAGCGACCAGATCGCCTGGCTGAGGCACACCGCTTACCGCGGAAATCGCCCCTGAGAACACCCACGGATGAAAATGACGAATCGGTTTCTCTCGACCCCGTTTCAATGTAATTGTCGCGCTTATTTTTTCCATATTGAATACAGTGTAGCATCACGACGAATCAAGGGCAACGCTTCAGATCAGCGGCCACAAGAGCTTCTGCAGATGCGCCAGGTTTTGAATCGGCGGATCCCCCATTTGCCCTAAAGCATGGGCGACAATAGCGGGGCCGAACAGATGCAGAAATGTATAGACCAGGAGGCGCCCGCGGAATGCCTGATCAAAGGAAAGCTCTGGATCGTATGCGCGGATGAATGCGCGAAACATGGCAATGTCCCGCCCGCACAATCCAAACCAGAGCGGAATCCAATCGTATTCCGGCGCACCCGCTTCACAATCAGCCCAGTCGATTAGCGCCGAGAATCGCCATTCTCCATCATGTGCCGACAGTAAAAGATGATCCTCCGTCAAATCACCATTTATGAAGCAAGGAGCGAAGTCCGGATCCAGCCATGGGGTGGTATCAAGAAATATCTCCACTTCCGCGATCACGGACTCCGAAAGGATCGCTTTTGCTCGCAGTTCATCCACACATTTGGTCCGCCGGCCGCGCAAGAACTGCTGCCACTTCTCAGGCCGTGGGTCAAAATGAATGCTTCCGGAAAGAGGCAGCCGGTGAACGGCTCGAATCGCCCGGCCCAACTCCCTGGCTACAGCCAGTCTGTTGGCTTCATCAAGCAGATGGCGAAGCTCGCGAAGCGGCTGGCCAGGGCGATATTCAATCACCAGATAGGGCCAATCGATCTGATCATGATAGGTGCCTTCCAAAAGCAGTTTAGGGACGAAATCCAGGGTGTTGCCTATCAGCCGGTAGGCATCTCGTTCCACCGGATAATCATGAACAAACAGCGGCGGGAACAGCTTGATCACGATCTGTTCATCCACCACAAAAACTGCGTTAGAGCCAGGAAATCCAGCCTCAACCCGCTCCGCAGCGGCAAGATGGTGTTCCCGGCAAATTTGGGTTACTACCGGGCGCCAAAGGGCGGCATCGGTGAAGAGGCCCTTCCAGTTGTGCCAACCGATGTCAGCTGGCAAATGTTTTGTTCTTTTCATTGCCTCGGTTTCCTGGGCTACAAAAACGGGGCACGCAGATTTCCGCGTGCCCCGTCGAGTTTCTCGAACAGCGTCCCTATAACGCGCAGCCGGCGCTACGCTTTCCTCTCGGCAATCGGAACCATGAAGACTGAGATTTGGGTGCTCTCAACCACGCGTTGAGCGACGCTGCCGGTAAAGAGAAGATCCAGGCCGCCCCGACCGCGAGAAGTCAGCATGATCAAGTCAGCCTGCTCCTGCTCGCCGACGGAAACGATGGTGCGCGCCGGCATCGACCCCTTGACCATGACCCGCACGGACAAGTTGTACTCTCTCAAAGAGCGCGCCACCGCATCCAGGAATTTGCGCATGTTGACTTCGGTTTTCTCCCGAATCGCTTCGACAACGTCAGCCGCGGCACGGTAGTTCTCCACTTCTGGCACTGCCGGCACCGTCAGCAGCAGCAGTTCGCTGCTGAAAGCTTTGGCAATCGCCCGGGCGTATGGCAAAGCTTGCTCAGAGTAGATCGACCCATCCAGGGTAACCAGAATCCGCTCTATCTTGGGTACGGCGCCGTTATGCTCTTCCGGCGCATGCACCAGCAGAATAGGCACGGAGAGCTCGCTGACCAACTTGCGAGATACGCCGCCGCTCAGCCAATGCTGGGCGCCCGACTTGCCCCGTGTGGTGGTGATCACCAGGTCGATCCCTTTCTCTTCCACCAACCCCTTGGTCGCCTGGGCCAAGAAACCCGGCCGAACCGCGGTATCAACACTGATTCCCTCAGCCCGCAGCTGATCAGCGACCGCTTTCAAATGGGCCTCACGCTCAATGGCAGTTGCCTCAAATTGAGCCTGCAGCGCTTCCGTATGATTCTTCACCGATGACAGCAAGGTCAAGTGCGCTCCCGTCGACTGGCATACTTCCTTGGTCAACGGCAATGCTTGATCAGCAAAGGTGGAGCCATCCAAAAGGACGGCCACCTTCCGGAAAGTGACTTCTTGTTCACGCCACAGACTTTGCTCAATAGGCTCTGGACGCCAAGATAGTTCCGCGGGTATCACTGCGCCGGTTGTCGGGGTGCCGGCAACTGCCGCCTGTCCAAACCCAAAACCAGCCAGATTTGCGGCATCGAGTTGACCCAGGTAATCCATCTCGGGACTGGGATCGCCCAGACGCTTGCGGAAGTAACTGAAGAAAGCATAGAGGATTGGGATAAACAGCAGATATGTCCAGGCTCCCTCTAAGAACCGCTCTTCGAAAATGATGACCGTAGCGCCGGTGGTCAACAAGGCGGCCACCACGGTGCCAATGATCAGGGCCAACTTGCCTGGAGAGAAATCTTCGCCTATTTCGCGGACAAGCCGCTTTGTGACCGCCCATCCGGTCATGCTCAACAGGATGAAGACACCGGCGGCATAAATCGCCAGGTATGTTTCTTCATTGGTGCCAAAGAGAAGGAAGCAGAAGATCACGATGCCGACTTCAATCCAGACCGGCTTATCGGCAACCGAAAACTGATTCTGCTGTCCAATAGAAGGTGGAATGTACTGGCGTTCCTTCAGCCCTAAGGCAAGGTTCTGCAGCCCCTGGGCGCTGGCGGCAGAGGCCGACATCAGCACCACCACCCCCACCACTGTACCTAGCAGCGGCAGCGGATTTGGCAGCAGCAGGTCCATGGTCTGAGTGAAGACGGACACATGCGCCAGGGTCGGGTCTGCCAAATCTTTAATGGCTGGTCCGACCACCAGCATCGTGATCGCTGTGGTCCCCATGATGATCATCAAGCTGCCAAAGGCCTTGTTGCTTTTTTCCACCGCCGAACCATCGTAGGCGGCGACCAGATTGGCGAATACTTCAATGCCGGTCATCACAGCCAGAATACGCACATAACCACCAAGGGTGAATTCGAAAAGATACTCCGGCTTGAACGCATCAAGATTGAAATCCGGCAGATGCAGACCATACTTGATAATGGTGGTGATCACCATGACCCATAGGAGCAGCAGCACACCGGCGGTCGCCGGGCCAAAGGCGCGGGCCGCGACTTTGGGGCCGCGATTTACCAGCCATCCGGTCAATATACTGAGGGCGATGGCGACAAATGTACGGTACTGAAGGCCGAAGATCGTTTCATTCAATACCGGTATACGGTCGGCTATGAATGTCACCATCGCAGCCATACTGACCAGGAAAGTCAGCGTGTATTCGATAAAGGTGATGGCGGCATTGACTTTCACCGCCCAGCTGCCGAATTCTTCTTCACTGAGGCCGCTGCCGCCGCTGCCATCTGTTACCCAGCGCATGACCAGGCGGTACATGGCGGAAACTACGGCGATGGTCAGTACCACCATCCATAGGGAAGCGCCAAAAGTAACCTCGGCGACGCCGGCAACCACGATTAGCTTCAAGAACGGGCCAAAAACATACAACGGCGAAGTTGCAGGATCACCGCCGCCCGCCAGAGCGCCCTCAAAGGCATTTGATAATTTATGTGATACGTGGGCCAATGCAATTCTCCTTCTCTACATCAACCTTTTGGTAAACAATCGCTTCTACCGAACTGCCGCCTAGATGTTTGGGACCTTCGGAAAGGCTTCCCTGGCGCCAATATGACCGATTTTCGCTGCCTGCAAGAGCAGGCAGCCGTGGAAACGTCGCACTAAAATAGGTTGGCGTTCAAAAAACTCATATGAAGGCTCCAGTGAGCCTTGCTTTTACAAATCCTCGATGCTACCAAGGCTGGATGAATGCTAACACATGCCAGCGCCAAATAGAGTTACCTTGAGGAATTCCAAAGTCTCATCTTGTGAGAGTTGGGAATGATCACAAGGAAAGCAAGTTGGTCATTGTGGAAAATCCCAAAGGGAAGCAAATGGGTGGACGCGTGTGCCGAACGGGGGAACTTCGATAATTATTAGTTCACGATCACAGTTCATTGCTACACACTTTTCGACTTGGTTGCAAAACAACAATGTCAGATTATAGTCCAGATTTCTCCTACTTGGCAATCAATTTCCCTGGTAATGACCCCCGGCTAATCTTCTACCAACAATTGACGATTCTCTCAATTCGGCTGCTTTTGGCCCAGAAGCTTTCCGGCTTGGTTCAGATGTGATAGAATTAAGAACTTTAGTTCTATCTCCGATAGCGTTCGATGGCGGAGGGTGTTATGTCTCTTTTCAATCTGGTATCTGACTTCAAACCCACCGGTGACCAACCGGAGGCAATTGCTGCTCTAGTGGACGGCTTGAATAATGGCGAGCGGATCCAAACGCTGCTGGGCGCCACCGGCACCGGCAAGACCTACACCATCGCCAATGTGATCCAGCAGACGCAGCGCCCCGCCTTGATTCTGGCCCACAACAAGACGTTGGCAGCGCAGCTCTACAGCGAGTTCCGGGAGTTTTTCCCGGACAACGCGGTAGCCTACTTCGTCAGCTATTACGATTACTACCAACCAGAAGCGTACGTCCCCCGGCACGATCTCTTCATCGAGAAGGAAACACAGATCAACGAAGAGATCGATCGTCTGCGGCTGCTGGCGATGGCAAGTTTGATTGGACGCCGTGATGTGATTATCGTGGCATCAGTCTCTTGCATCTACGGGATCGGCAATCCGGAATCGTGGGGAAAGGTCACCGTTTCAATAAAGCGGGGAGAAGCGTACCGGCGCGACGTGCTGCTGCGCCGGCTGGTGGATATCCAATATGACCGCAACGATCTAGAACTGCGCCGAGGGGTCTTCCGGGTGCGGGGCGACACACTCCAGGTTTTCCCCGCTTATGGTGAAACCGCTTATACGGTGGAATTTTGGGGAGACGAAGTCGAACGGATTAGTGAAATCGACGTATTGACCGGCGAACTGCTGACTGAACACGCTTCCATTGAGATCTTCCCGGCCCGTCAATTCATCACCGATGAAGACAAGATGGCCCAGGCGGTCAATGATATTGAAACGGAGTTAACCGAACGGATCAGCTTCTTCAAATCAGAGAAGATGCTCCTGGAAGCGCAGCGAATTGAGCAGCGGACCATGTATGACCTGGAAATGCTGAGAGAGGTTGGCTTTACCTCCGGCATTGAAAACTACAGCCGCCACCTGGATCAGCGAAAAGCGGGTGAACCACCGTGGACGCTGCTCGATTACTTCCCGGCTGATTTCCTGATGATCATTGATGAAAGCCACATGACTATTCCCCAAGTGCGGGGCATGCATGCCGGCGACCGCAGCCGCAAGACCACCCTGGTGGATTTCGGATTCCGGCTTCCCAGCGCTTTGGACAACCGGCCCCTCGACATAGAGGAATTTGAATCCAAGATCGGACAGGCGATCTTTACCACTGCGACACCCGGCCCTTATGAGCTGGAGAATTCCAGCCAGATCGTCCATCAAGTGATCCGGCCGACAGGGGTGGTAGATCCCGAAGTGCAGATACGTCCGGTCAAGGGTCAGGTTGATGATTTGCTGGCAGAAATCAACAAGCGGACCGCCGTTGGACAGCGGGTATTGGTGACCACACTGACGAAACGGATGGCTGAAGATCTGAGCGACTATCTGCTGGAAATGGGGGTAAAAGTCCATTACCTGCATTCGGAAATCCACACTTTGGAACGAACGGAAATCTTGCGCGATCTGCGGATGGGCGTGTTCGATGTGGTCGTCGGTATCAATCTGCTGCGGGAAGGGCTTGACCTGCCCGAGGTGTCATTGGTAGCGATTCTTGACGCGGACAAGGAAGGTTTTCTGCGCTCTGAAACATCGCTTACCCAGACCATCGGCCGAGCCGCCAGGCATATCAACGGCCTGGTGATCATGTATGCCGACAAGATCACCCGATCCATGGCTGCCGCCTTGAAAACCACGGACGAACGGCGCGCCAAACAGCTGGCTTACAACAAAGAACATGGTATCGAACCACGCAGCATCATGAAAGCGGTCCGCGACATCACAGACGACATCGTAAAACAAGAAGAATTGGTCATTGCCGAAGGCAAAGCCGGGTACACCAGCAGCAAAGATCTGCCAAAAGCTGAACTCAATAAGCTCATAAAAGAGCTGGAAAAGCAGATGAAAGCCGCCGCTCAGGGGTTGGAGTTTGAAAAAGCGGCGGTACTTCGGGATCAAATCATGGAGTTTCGCCAGATCAGTGCACTGAAAGAAGCTGGTTCTGGCGCCGACATCCCCGAGTGGGAACGGATCCGCATGTTGGATGCCGCTGGCGTCAATCTTGATGATGAGTAATGGCACTGCCGGCTGCCGCCTTTTTCGTCCCTGAGCTGTTTCTCTCAAAATTGTTCGGATCGTCGGCTCCACGGCGCCGGCGTAGCTGAGCGTTCCGTTGGCTTCCGTGCTTCCCTTTTTCCCCCATGCTATACTTTTCGACATCACCAGAGGTGAGATGAGCTGGCAGGAGCCGAGCATCAGTCGCTGTCACATCACGCAAGCTGAAGCCGACGGTCCAACATTGGCCGTTCATTGCGACATAGGAGCATCGTTATGGAAACGATTCTAAATCAAGAACAAGAAGAACTACTCAAACGCACCCGGGGGACTCTGGGGCAATTGAGAGACGTCCTGGCGGACACCGATACGGCGGCCGTAGATCGCACCGCACTGGCTGAGTCGATTCGACAGTTGGACGAGCTATTCCTGCTGGTGGTCGCCGGAGAGTTCAACGCCGGAAAATCCGCCTTCGTGAACGCGCTGCTGGGACACCAGCTGCTAAAAGAAGGGGTTACGCCTACCACCAGCCAGATCTACCTGCTGAAATACGGCGAAAAGGCTGGCCAAAAACCAGTTGAGAAAGGGGTGTGGGAACAAACCGCGCCAGTCGATATCCTCAATGAAATTGTCATCGTTGATACTCCCGGCACCAACGCTATCGTCCGCGAACATGAGTCGCTGACCTCGGAGTTCATCCCGAGGAGCGATCTGGTGCTTTTCATCACGTCTGCCGACCGGCCTTTCACTGAGAGCGAGCGCGCTTTCTTGACCCAGATCCGTGATTGGGGAAAGAAGATCGTGCTTGTGATCAACAAAATCGACATCCTGCCAGGCGCTGACGAAAGAGAACAGGTCATCGCCTTTGTGGTTGAATCCGCGCGCACGCTGATCGGGGATGTTCAAAATGTCTTTGCCGTCTCTGCCAAGCAAGCGCAGGCGGCCAAATCCGGCC
>JAHEEY010000475.1 GCA_024640485.1 Chloroflexota bacterium
GCCGTTTTCACATCAGCTGAAGCCCGGAAAGCAAGTTGATCTTTCGGAAATGCCCACCTCGGCACAGTCATTTCACACTGACAGAGCTGAAGCTGAAATCGAGTTCAAAGCAGCGCGTGATGAACTTATCGAACTGCAGTCTCGGCTGTACGCCGAGGGAAAGCACAAACTGCTGATCGTGCTGCAGGCGATGGACGCCGGCGGCAAAGACGGCACCATTCGCCGCGTTTTCCGAGGTGTGAACCCCCAAGGGGTTCAAGTCACTTCCTTCAAAGCGCCCAGCAAGTTGGAATTGGCCCATGATTTTCTCTGGCGAATCCATCAGGCGGTTCCCGGCCAAGGGATGATCGGGGTGTTCAACCGATCACATTACGAAGACGTCTTGGTGGTACGCGTCCACGATTTCGTTCCGGAATCCGTTTGGCGGCCTCGATATGACCATATCAATCAATTCGAGAAGATGCTGACCGACTCTGGAACCACCATCCTCAAATTCTACCTTCACATTTCCAAGAAAGAACAGAAGGAACGTTTCCAAGACAGGCTGGACGATCCCAATAAGCATTGGAAATTCTCAAGGGAAGATTTGGAAAAGCGGAAGTATTGGAACGATTACATGGCCGCCTTTGAGGAGATGCTGTTCCAATGCAGTACGGATTGGGCGCCCTGGCACATCATTCCGGCCAATCAAAAATGGTACCGCAATCTGGCCATTACCCGGACAATCGTGGAAACCATCAAGTCGCTGGATCCCCAGTACCCATCATCCGAAGGAGATTTAAGCGACGTGGTCATCGAATAGGGCGCTGGATGCCCCTAGGCTAACTCGTCAACCAAACAAAGCTACAAAAAAGCCGCCTTTTTGAAGGGCGGCTTTCAAATTTATATTATCCGCGCTAGTCGGACGGCTCTGCTGCCGGCTCTTGCAGCTCTGCCGGCGATTCTTCACTCGGTTTACCTTCCCGATCTTCTAGTTCCTGATCCGCAGCCCTCCGGCCAATCTGAGCTTCAACATCGTCAGGTGCCTCCACCCCATAGGGATCGATGTGCTGATTGCCGCAGAACGGGCACAGGTTCCACTGCAGGTCCATCAGTCCATTACAGTCGGGGCAAGCTTTGCGCAGCCGGGTGTGGCAATGGGGGCACAATATCCAGGTGGCTTCGATGGTGCGGGAACATCCTGGGCAGGCGGGCCGTTCTTCTATCTCCTGCAGCAGCGCTTCCTCTTCCAGGGCACGCTCGTAGGAGCCTGCCAGCGTCTCCGGCGGGCGCAGTATCAAGTAGATGATAATGCCCATACCCGGCAGCAGGGCCACCAGCAATGCCGACAGCAGGGGGGCAAACGGATCCCTGACCCGCGACCTCATGTCCCGAAACGCCCAGATAATCAGGCTAAGCCACAGGGCCGCAAACAGGGCGCCCATCAAGGCCGCGAACATGGTCAGATATGAGATGATGGTTTCAAAAGGAGGCGCCATAGCTTCTGTTCCCTTATAAACAACGTCGGGAATTATAACACATACATCCCGACTCAAACGAGAAAACCGGGGGCTTGTATTCTACACGAAGAGCCGGGCTGTCAGCCTACCCGCGCCCCGGGGGACATTTTGCGGCTATACGTTGTTCAATGAATTGATGTATGCTATAAGTAACATTCGCTACTTGACATTGAGTCTGTTTACATCAAACCGTGCGACAGTGATGAAGCGGGTCATGCGGAGCCAACCACCTGAGCCTTTTGAAGGGCTGCTATCCATCAGGTGCTAGATTCAGCGGAAGAAAAGATGACCACACTGTCCACCATTTGCTTATAAGGAGATACGGATGAAGATCGAAGGCACGCACACCTTTGCCGCACCACGAGACACCGTTTGGCCTATCCTACTCGATCCGGATGCATTGGCACACGCCTTGCCAGGATGTGAGGAGCTTGAGAAGATCGGTGATAATGAGTACAAGGGTGTGATCACGATTAGGATCGGCCCGGTTCAGGGCAAGTTTGACGGCGTGGTTACCTTGTCCGATCTGGTGGAGCCGGAAAGCTTGAAGCTGACCGTTAACGGCAAGGGAGCCCCTGGTTTCGTAAAGGGAACCGGCCATCTACGTTTGGATACCTCTAACGGCAGCACCGTCTTGACTTATGACGGCGACGCCCATGTGGGAGGCCGAATCGCCAGTGTGGGACAGCGGCTGCTGGACACCTCTACCAAAGCGATCATCCGCCAATGTCTTGAGGGGATGGACCAGCTGATGGTGCCGCAGCCGGCGTCAGATTCCGAGGGCGAGGCTGCCAAGGAGCTGCCTGAAATCTCCGCCCCTTCCCAAGCCCAATTCGCCGCCGGTGTGGTCAAGAGTATGCTGGAAGATTTCGTACCCCCAGAGCATCGCCAAGATCTGTTGTCCAAAGCAGCGATGGCCGCCGGGGCGCTGCTGTTACTGCTGATCATCGACAGCTGGCGCATGAATCGTCTGGCAGGCAAGTTGGCCCGTCAAATTATCAAAGCCAACCGCAGAAGTTGAACCGCCGGGAGCGATGCGATTAGGGTATCGATTTGATTGAACCCTGGTTCTGAAAGGCAGCAACAGGTTGAGAGCCCGGCATTTTCATCGGAGTGGGTCTTCCCCGCTTCTGCCGGGCTCTTTACTATCCAACAGCAGGCGGCATCCGCTTCTCTATCGGGATAGGGCTTGCCGGCCAACAGCGTGATCTCATGACATCGCCAGCCGCTGCAAACACCGCGTGGCAAGCCGACAAAAGCAGCAGGATCCGTAAAGAGTGGCCGCTTCAAGGAATAACAACAGGGAAGTAACCCTTTCATGGATATTCAATCGATTGACCAGCTCCAGGCCTTGCTGAAACAGCAGACGTATGTGGCCGATAGAGGATTGGCTACCACGGTCTTCCTGGCATTGAAACTTCGCCGGCCCGTTTTTCTTGAAGGTGAAGCCGGCGTGGGCAAGACGGAAATCGCCATTGCCGTTGCCAACCTCCTGGGAACCAACCTGATCCGGCTTCAATGTTATGAAGGGCTGGACATCAACCAAGCGGTCTATGAGTGGAACTACACCCGGCAGATCATGCATATCCGGCTGCTGGAAGCCCAGGGCCAGCATCCCTCCGAAGCTGAGCTGTTTGGCCCTGAATTCCTGCTGGAAAGGCCGCTGCTGCAGGCGATCCGGCCGCAGCCGACTCCCCCGGTTCTGCTCATTGACGAAATAGACCGCAGTGATGAAGAGTTCGAAGCGTTCTTGCTGGAGATCCTATCTGAATTCCAGATCACCATCCCTGAGATCGGCACGATTTCCGCGGTCAAACCGCCGGTGGTGATCCTGACATCCAACCGCACTCGTGAGGTCCACGATGCCCTCAAGCGGCGGTGCCTTTACCACTGGATAGCGTATCCTGATTTTGAGAAGGAACTGGAGATTGTCAGAAGCAAGATGCCGGAGGCGCCGGCGATGCTGACGCATCAGGTGACCAGTTTCGTCCAGGCGCTGCGCCATGAAGATCTGTACAAACGGCCGGGCATCGCCGAGACCCTGGATTGGACTGCCGCCTTAGGTGCTTTGAATCAGCAAGCGCTGTCGCCTGAGATCATTCAAGAGACCTTGGGGGTGATACTCAAATATCAAGATGACATCGCCAAGACCCAAGGGCAGCTGGCCGTCCGAATCTTCAGTGAGGTTCAGAAGAACGGCTAGATGGAAAGAGCCAGCTCCCCGAGTATGATGCTGCATAATTTGGT
>JAHEEY010000078.1 GCA_024640485.1 Chloroflexota bacterium
GCTCATCTGTCAATTTCAGGAAATTTCCCCGCACGACGTGATCATGCATGGGAGGTTCTGCAGAGCTCATTCAGGCTGCCAGCGGTAAATTGTAACAGTGTCATTGCGGAATACAGACTCCAGTCTGTCAGATAATTTGTCTTCAATCTGCTGCCCATAGGTCTGTCTTTCCAAGCCGCCGACATAGATGTAGGAAACTCGGTACTGGTCCAACAAACTGGCACTGTTTTGCCAGTCAATAGGGCTGTAAATCTGGGTGACTACCGGCTCGCGGATGCCCGGCTCTGGGTTGCTGCTGCCTCTCCACTGGAGCTCGTGACCGGGCCATCCCAATAGGGTAGGCAGACCAGTGCTGGCCGAAACCCGGGCGAAGCTGCTGTATTGCCCGCCAACGGCTTCGACGATGACCGGCGTTCCTGAGACATTGTCCCTCAGCCATTGGATTGCCTCGTATTCGTCAGGATTGTACCGTTTCATCTGCATCAGACCATCCAGGGTGGAAGGTTGGCGCGTCTGTGACCCTTCTGGGCCGCGATATTCAATGGCCCGCGATTGGACGGCATAGTATGGGAACAGGAGTGCGATCGCCAAAAGCGTGGTGTATCCCGCAGCCGACCCATAGGTTAGGAGCCGGCCACCCTGCCGCGGTTTGCTCCACATGTAGCCGATGCTGGCCAGTGCAGCCACGCCAAACATGACCCATGCCTGATAGTAGAATTTAAATACAGTGTTGAGCCGCACATTGAAATTGTCTCGAAGATAAACAAATTCAGGGCCAATTGTCAGCAGCGCGCCAGTTGCTGCTATAAGCAACACAAATGGAAGCGCGCCATGGGGCAAGCGTTCCTTCGGCTCCACAGCATCAGCAATGGAAGCCGTTTCATCATTTGGCTCGACAATATGCCTCCAGATCATCAACACAGCGCCGACAAGTCCGGCCAGCAGCAAGGTCAAGAACGGATACGTCAGACGAGCCTTCACTAAGGCTGGCATCAGCGCGAGCACGCTCGTCAAGCCCCATCCTGCGGCCACCAGCTGGGCAGGGCGTTCAGGGAGCGTAATGCCCAGTTCGCCGGCAAGAGAGATAACCTGCCAGCTGCCGGCGACGCTGCTGGCCACCAGCCACCCCAACAGCAGCATGAGCAGGCTGAGGGAAATCACCAGCGCTGCCGCTGCCGTCAAACCTTGGCGACCGTGGCGGAACTGCTGCTTGACCAGCATGTAGCCAACTAATGCTGTGATTGGCAGCAGGGGCAACCCGAAAATGATTAGGAAATGGGTGAGACGGGTCGGCCGCATCAACATCGGCAAGACGAACGGCGGACCGGCTTGGGAACGAAAGCCGAGGTAGAAAGGGAAATAAAGCAGGACAGCGGCAACAACCAGCATCAGCGCCAGGGTCAACGCTTGAGTGAGGATCCCCCAATGCCAGCTGTTTCGATGCCATTGAGCAATGGTGAAAGCACCGATCAGTACAAAGAGGTGTATAAGTACGTCCCAGGTATTGAGGAACGAGAGTCCTCCAAGCAGGATCGCGGTGAACAGCCAAAACGGTGGACCAGGACTGGCTATCAGCCTGCGCATCTTATCTATCCACGACGCAGCTTGCCAGGAAGCGATATCCAAGTTATCGCTCTGCAGCCCTTGAAGCCACCATGATAGGGCTACGGCGAGTGAAAGCAGGGCAAAAGGAAGCGCCAGGACATGCGGGTGCATGTCTCCCAATACGAAGCTGAAACCGGGAAACTCAACAATAGGTTCCAGCCCTTCTTCGACAGCGCCCGAGAGATGGTATTCATGGATGACACGGCTGGATCGCCACCACCACCAGCTTCCAGTCTCAAATCGGGGCGTCTCCGAGACTATGGCTGGCGAAGCGAAGTCACGCACATCTAGCCATTCCCAGAATCCCGGCGATCCAATACCGTTGGCGTGGAGCAGTTCCAGGCCTACTTCAAGGTTCCCAGCCGTTGGGATGGCAACTGCCGCGGCCAAACCCAATATGATGGCGAGCCGCTGTCTGGCAGCCAGTGCCGTCAAATTGTATACCAGGCCAAAGGAGGCAACGGCGGCGCCGGCAGCCAGCCAGGCAATGCCCAGATTAAAGGCGATCGGCTCAGCAACTGCCGACAAGCGGGCGAGCAGCGATATCATGACATAGCCGAAGTAGTAGTAGCTTATCGCAAAACCGGATAACCACGGATCTAGGGGTGGAAACTCAGGGGAGCGGCCGATAGCGTTCAAGAAGGCGAATTCCATCGGCTTTTCGGTGGCGGCAATGGCCGGATTTTGAGAACGGGCCCACACCCAAAATGCGAAAGTGGCTGAAAAGACCAGTTCAGTGATAACGATCTGTTTCCAGTGAGAACGCAGCCAACCCAGCCAACTGTAGGCCATCCGTCGGGCGGCAACGATGGAGAGGAGAACTAATAGAAGCAGTGAGAAAAGAATGCCGCCAATATTGTTGTCCAACCAGCCAAAGCTTCCTAGCAGCCAAAAAATATAGGTCGCCAGCAGCAGCCCAACTAGCTTGACAAAGGCATAGCCTCTGTCTGGCAGCCGCTTGAACAGGAACAACGTTAACGGCGTTGACGCTGCTCCAATGAGCGTGAGCACAGTCCACCAGCGCAAGGCAGCAAAAACATCAGTAATCGGCATAGCACCCAACAATTCGTCTAGTCCAGAACCTTGTAAATCGACGTTGACCCTTCATAGTACACACGCTGCAAATGTCCTTGGGAGACCATCAGATCGAATTTCTGAAGCCCAATGGGACTGTAATACACCTGCTCCAGCCTACCTGAATAAATGTAGCCCACATCATATTTCTTGAGCAGATCCAGCGTTTCCGCAATTGACATCCCGTTGTAGATTCGGTTGACATCGCTGATGCGGTTGGTGATTTGGCTGGACGGCACCACCGCTCGCTGCTGCCGTTGGTGCCAGTCCCAGCCAACAATCGCCGGCAGGCCAGTATACATCGAAATTCGATTGCCAATAGATCGATACGGATTGGTGCTGTGCGCCTCGGCGACAACCGGTGAGCCGTCAATATGCCGCTGCATCCATTGTATGGCGTGATAATCTTCAGACAACGCCACGGTCTGACCACTGTCTTCATAGGACACGTAGTTCATGAATGCCATGCCGTCCAAGCTGTTTGGCGCTTCCTTGCTCATCCGTATCTGCCACTTCGCCTTGGTGGCAAGGACTGGGTAAAGGGCGGCGGCAAGCAACATTAAGATCGCTGCTGTCTGCCACAGTGTGCGAAGGATGCCGCGGCTGTTGACGGAAGGCCAAGCCCACACCGCCACAACCCCGGCTACTACGCTCAGCAGCAGCCAGACCTGAACGTAAAACTTGAACACGGTGTTCATTCGGCCGATATCGCCTTCCAATACAAAGAACTCGACAAACAAGGTGATGCCAAGCGCGGAAGCAGTTAGGATCAAGATAATACGTCTGGCAGGTTCCAGCCCTTTGCGCAGCCCCAGCAATCCGGAGACCAGCGTTAGCGTGAGCACCACGGGGGCGATCCAGTAGCCCCGAAACAGCAATAAGACGAGGAGAACCACATAGATGAGTAGTGCCAGGATCAACGGTGCGCTCACCAACTCCATGGCCCGGATACCGGCGGCGGTCCACGAACGCGCCCAAGATCTGATCTCCCTGGCCAGATGTGTCACAATCAGCAGCAGGAAAAGCCCATAAATGGTGAGGTAATTGGCTAGATTCGTATACGATCCGGGCCAGAGCTTGAATGAAGAATAGCCAGCCCCGAAATTCTTGGCAAACGGCAAGAAGGCCAAGATAGAAATTGCTATCAGGCCGATAGCCTTCAGCAGCGCTTCGGCAAGTGTCGGGAGATCTAACCTGCCCCGGCTCTTGAACACTTGATATCCGACCGCCAGGCTGCCCAGAACCAGATAGGTGGGCCAATCCCATGTATTTGTGGCTCGCAGGGCGCCGATCGCAACGCCACCCGCCGCCCAGCGCAGTGCCGTTGACCACCAAGAAGAGCTGTCTTCACCACGGCTGCTTCCCAGGACCAGGCTGACAGCCCATCCCAAGGCAAGCATCATTAATGGGAGACTGATCATATGGGCATGCAGATCACCATACAAGAAGGTGAAGTATGGGAATTCTGTGATTGGGACGACTTCGCCTGGATTGAAATTGATCGCTCTAGATGCATTCCAAAACCAGTCCCCGGTACCTATGGGCGCCGGCTGCCCGCCGAGTAATTTGAGGGCACCGCTGGCCGTGCGTGCCAGGGAGTCGAGCCCGCCAATTCCGGTATTGAGTATGTCGCTGCCTGCGCGGTTCCACGCCTTAAAGAGTACGTCCGCTTCGGCGAGGTTGCCGAGCAGCACGGCCAACGCCATCGATATGGCCCCGGCAGTCAGCCCTGCCTTGCTAGGGCCATCTGCCGGCGCCTCACCGTCCCAATCACCAGTAGTTCGTCGCCCACGGCTTTCTCTCGAGGCCACTAAGTTGTAGGCAGTACTGAATACCGCAACGCCTGTGAAGCTGTACAACATCGGCAGGATTAGGTTGTAAGCTACTGTAGGCACAAGGCCCAGAAGCTTCACCAAAGCGCCGACGAAGACGTAGCCGTAATAGTAGTAGTTGATATAGCCGCCCGCGAACCAAGGGTCATACGGTGGGAAACTGGTGGACTTGAGCACCGCAGTGAAATAGGCCAGGTCCATGGGCTTCTCACCACCCCATATCACGTCCCACATGTCCGGGTTGCCCAGCCTGATGCCGATGAAGATCA
The DNA here is from genome assembly GCA_024640485.1 of Chloroflexota bacterium. Taxonomy (GTDB): domain Bacteria; phylum Chloroflexota; class Anaerolineae; order Promineifilales; family Promineifilaceae; genus JAHEEY01. The sequence goes on from JAHEEY010000078.1 coordinate 4,781, forward strand.
GATAGAGCAGCAACCCTAAGACTTCGATCACAAGCAGTGTACGGAGGTTTAGCCGGACAAAGCGCTGTATCTCCGTGAACCGTTTTATAAGGATCGTGCCGCTGACAGCTGCCAAGGTCAAAACGCCCAGCCAAATGGTTGCCCGGGTGTGGGGAAGGATGTCGTTACTGGCCAAAAGCCAGGCGAAATAGGAGACAAAGAGGAGGGCAAAGATGCGTGACAGCCCATAACCCCGTTCGGGCAGGCCGTCGAAAATCGCGTAGCTTATGGGGAAAGCAAGCCATCCCATCAATATGACGGCCAACCACCATACCACTGCTGCAAGTGCCGGGTGTTGGGATAACGTGCCGTCAGGATTGAACAGCTGGCCGAAGGTGCCGCCATTCTGCTGCTCTTCGCGGGCTGATTGAGACAGAAGTAATCCGTTTGGCGCCTGCGTCGCCTGACCCGGTGTCATCGTGATTGGCTGTCCCAGCTCGACGACGTTGAGGTTGGCGATTACGTCTTCCCTCTGGTAGCGGTCGCTCTTGGCGAATATCCAAACAGGCGGGTGATCATAAACGCTGAATGCTTCTTCTGCCGCCAAATCACCTGGCGGGGGCCAACCTACTTGTGGGGCTGATCCCCAACTGATTTTGCCGGCGGTGTCGCTGATGTGGATAGGCCCGATGCTGTAATCAGCATGGAACTGGCTGACCAGATCGAACCCAAGATTGCCGTCGAACAGCTCTCCGTAGTAGCGAATCATCAAAGGGAAGCTCAGCGGAAGCCTCGGCAAGTGCCAGACGGCGCGCTGACTGCTCAGAAGAATGTAGTCGGCCTCATCCAGCCAACTTATCAGATCTTCGCGCTTTTCGATGCTGTCCGGATTTGTCACTGGCACCTGGCCGTTGGTGACCGTTACGTAGTAGCTGCCGAAGGGATTGCGTCCATCCATGCTGACAGGCAGCAAATCGTCCCAATGTTCGCCCAGCAAATGGCTGGTGTCTGCCCGAATTGGGCCGCTCCCCGGGGTCACATCGATTGCCAGCTGATGATTTGAACCAGTAAGCATGTCAATGTCCGGGAAATCTATATTCACCCTCCGGCGTTGATCGTCCAGGCTTACGTTCAATTCCACGGCAGCTTGTTGGTCAAGACTCAGGCGCAATGTCGCCACCTGGTTCTGATTATCTATTGCCGACACGTAGTTGAGGCGGATCGATTTCAGGCGCCCTGCTTCTGGCATCGTGAAGCGTATGGGCAGGGGGAACTCTTCCGGGAAGAAGTCATGTTGTTTGAGCGGCAGCTGAAGCTGGCGCTCTTCACCGTCCACTTCATAAAGCAGCGTCGCTCCGCTGGGCATGTTCTCATACATCCATGAAGAGGCGGCCACTCTTGTAATTGGCTGCTGATAAGTGGTCACGAAACTGTTAGCCCACAACAGAGAGGGCACGGCGACGGAAGCAAATAATGCTAGAACCGCTGTCTTGCGGTAGCCGCTCCTGGAGCCCTGTTTTGAACGTTCCCACAGGGTAAACAAGAGCCAGCCGGCCATCAGGAAGAGTGTAGGATACACCGGCAGGAAGTAGCGCACAGACTTGACCCAGCGCGTGCCCATGAAAAGGAAGTAAGCGCCGCTCCAAAAGACGGGAATGATGTGACTCAGCCATTCAGGCTCTTGACGGATGACACGCCACAATGCCCACATCAATCCGATCCATGCTGCCAGGCCCGCCGTCAATCCCATCCCATACAGGAGCATATTGACCAAGGGGAACAGGATAGGGGTTCGGCTGGTCCATTGCAGTGCCGGTGGGAACAGCGCATCGGGCGTCTGCAGCCGCTGGATTTCCTCCATGTTGGAAAGCCATTGAGGATTGAATCCTATCAGGGATTTCACTATTACTGTGAGCGTGCTGGGTTCAACACCGGTGGCGTCTATGGCTGACTGGCGGGCAATGGAACCATCGGCGAACGCATATGGTTGGGCGACACGAAATGTGAAGGCTGAGACAGCCGCCGCTAAGGCGATACTGATGATGACCCGCTGTACATCGACGCTGTTGATATGTGACGTGCGCAAACTGTCCCAACTGTGACCTCGTTTTACCAACCAGATGACGGCCGAAATGTTGATCACCAATGCTAGCGGGGCCATATTGATGCGCGATGCTACCGCTAGCCCCAGCGAAATCCCAAAGAATACCCACCAGCGCAGCTCCCAGCGCACCTTTTCTTCACCGAAACCGGCAGCCCGTACCGCAAAATAGATGGACAGGGTGGTCAACGCAGCCGCCCAATTGTCCATGGTGAAGAAGTGGGACTGCTGGATGGGCATAACCGCTGCCGTCTGCAAGAATGCCGCCAGCAGGCCGACTCTCCAGTCGTACAGCCGCCGTCCAATGAAGAACAGGAGCAGAACCGACAGCAAGTCGACAGCGCCGGACAACGCTCTGCCTACGAGATGGATGCCATCATAGGCATCATATGTATGATGGCAAAGGGATTCAAAATTGGCGCAGAACCCAGTGACCCATTCGGCCACGTAGCGGGTTACCGTCATGGGGAAATTCCCGTAAACGTAGAAATTCTTGCCTACGTTGTATGGGTTCAGAGGAGATTCCGAAGTCGTGAGGTAGACAAGTGGATCAGAAGTGGTTCTCAACTGGGATCCCAGATCAGTCAAAAACCTTTCGTCCGGGTGGAGGTGGTAGCTGTTGTCCCAATCGAGGCCAACATAGCGAAAATAGGCTCCCAGCACGAGGGTAAGCAACAAGAGAAAGATCGAAAGGGACTCCCAGCTCAGCTTGGATGATTTCGATGATTGTGCAGTTATCTCAGTAGGAGCCTCACGGTCCCATGCCGGAGTTGCCGAGTCATCTTCTGGAGTGATGTCATGTTCGTCTGCTGTCATGTGCTATGCGTTCTCGATGATTTTGAAGTTACGGTACGTATAACGGAAATGAATAGGTGCGAAGCATGTGGTCCGTGTGCTGGGACGCCGTCTGTGAAGGCGCGATTTTAGCTGATTTGAATCGTTTCGCCTAAAAAAGGAGGCGGCTCCTGGCTCTGGTATTTTTGACTGCAGAGATAAGGCTTTGACTTCGGTTGGATTCGACAATTCAGTGATTTGGGACGGTCCTGCCGGACACCTGGATATAATCCTGCAGCGCTTGCGTATTCCGGATTGTGAACTTGCGCCCTTTGGTGCTTATCCAATTCGCCCGGCGGAACAGGCCGAGAGATTTGTTAATACTCACCCGGGTGGCACCGGTCATTTCGGCCAGGTCGGTCTGTGTCAGCATCAAATCGATGAGGGTCCCTTCCGGGACTGATCGTCCATGCTGCTCAGCCAGCAGCAGCAGCGTTCGTGCCACCCGGGCTGGCAAATCCAAGAAGAAGACGTCACTGAGTTGGCTGTTGAGCCGGCGGATGTGCTGTGCCAACGTATGCAGGACATGCAGCGAGAAATCAGGATTGCCGCGAATGAACTGAATAAACTCCTCACGATGCAAAGTAAGCGTCTCTGTTTCTGAGACAGCTTCCGCAGTGGCGGAGCGGGGGGAGTCGTCCAACAAGGCTAATTCGCCGAAGAAATCACCTGCGCCCAAGATTGCCAGCAATGCTTCTTGACCCTCTGCAGTGGTGTGGGTGATTTTTACCTTGCCTTGCACAATGATGTACAACAAGCCTCCAGGATCTCCGTGGTGGAAGATCACACGATCGCTGCCAAAGGTTCTGACCACCATGCGATCAGTAAGCGCCGCAGCTTCTTGGGGATTCAGCTTGTTGAAGAAGGGGACCGACTTGATGATGCGAGCCGGTGAGCTCTGTGAGGAGAGCTTCATAACGATATTATCCTTCCAAATGACACGGTGCAGCTATATCTGGGCAAGCAGCAGTTCCTGAGCTCTCTCAACTGCCTGTCGAACGACGTGTTCAGTTGCAGCTGGGCCGCCACCTTGGGCAAATGAGGCGCTGCCGCCGCCGCGGGCCGGACCGAGTGTCGGCAGCGCTGCTTGGAGCAGCTGATTCATATCGCCTGGTGCCTCTTCGCTTCTCGAGAAAAGAAGCTGTGCTCTGTCACCTGCGGCTCCCAAAAGCGCCACGACACCTGCGTGCTGGACCAGTTGGGCACCAAGGATACGCAGCTCCGAACCGTCTAGATCCGTGAATGTTTGCGTAATGAGGATCAGTCCGCTAACGCGCTGGCCTTTCTTGACCAGCTGTTCTGCCTCAAAACCAAGCAGGCTAGCCCGCTGTTTCTTGATACGCTTTAGGGCTGTACCAAGTTCTTCTTGCAGTTTACCGACCTGGGCAACTAGTTCGGACTGACCGGTAGTCAGGCCCGCAGCGAGATCATAAACAATGGCATTCTTAGTCGTGTAGTCATCTAGCGCTCGGCGTCCGCAGCAGAATTCAACGCGTACTTGACCTTTGCGTTTTTCAAGGCGGAGCACCTTTATGATGCCTAGCTCTCCCGTGCTTGAGACGTGCGTCCCGCCGCAGGCGGTTAGGTCATAATCCTCGATCTCAACCAGGCGGATTTGGCCGTTCTCTATCGGAGGAAGCTTGCGGATGGGCAGTTTGAGCGCTTGTTCTCGGTCAACCAAATGAATCTTGATGGGACGGTTTTGCCATATGATCTGGTTGGCCAAATCCTCCGCTTCTCGCACCTGTTTTGAGCTGAGCGTGTCCACGTCTAGATCTATGGTGACAGAATCGGGGCTGAGATGGAAGCTGACCGTTTCCGCTGCAGCCGTCCGGATAAAGCTCTGGGTCAAAATATGCTGCCCACTATGCTGCTGCATGTGGTCGAATCGTCGCTCGCGGTCGATTTCGCCGGTGACCTCACTGCCGGAAGTTCCGTCCTTACCGGCAAAAGGCGCTCCATCGAAAAAATGAAGTATCGCGCCATCTGGCTCGCGAATGGCTACGTCGACAACTGGAATCAAATTGATGGTTCCCCAATCTGAAGGTTGGCCGCCCGAATTGGGGTAGAAGAATGTCTTGTCTAGGATGAGCGCGATCTTATCTTGAAGTTCGAGCCGGTCAATTATGGTTGCGCCGAATTGTGTGGTGTATGCATCGGTGTAGTACAGGCGATCGCTCATCATAGCATTTCTTTTGGGGCAATAGGGACTGTGAAGCTGAAGCGGGCGCCACCTTCTGGGCCATCTTCGACCCAGATGCGGCCGCCATGGGCCTCAATTGCCAATCGGCAAAAGGCCAATCCGAGGCCAAGTCCCTTTGAGGTAGACTCATTGGCGACTCGTTCAAATTTCTCGAAGATCGTCTTGTGGAATTTCTTGGGTATGCCAACACCCTTGTCGGTGACTGAGATCAACACTTTGTCAGCTTCTTCTGGGGCAATCAAAGCGCTGATAACGATATCCTGGTCAGTTTGACTGTATTTCAAGGAGTTATCGACAAGATTGACCAGTACGCGCCTGATCATGTCTTCTTCAGCGAAGATTTCGGGCAATCCAGGCTGCAGGTCAGGGATAAGTTCAATGTCGTACTTATCTAAACGAGGCGTGGCCATCTCTCGAACCTCGTCCAGTAATTTGGACACATCGACAATGTCTCGATCACTCACCGGGTGGCCCGCCTCCAACTGATTGATGTCCAGTAGGGACTTGATCAGGGTTTGAAGGCGGCGGCTGCTGCGCATGGCGATGTCGAGCATGATAGCGAACGAGGGATCACTGTTCGGGGGTATTTCCTCGGTCAGCAGGTCGAGGCTGGCGATCACGTTGCTCAAGGGGCTCTGCAGATCATGGAAGAGCATCGCGGTCAAATCCTCGCGCATTTCCTCCAACTCGATCTGTTTAGATATGTCATGGTGGATCCACTGCAGCAGTTCGCTGTCGCCGTAAAATGTGCGCTTGGCGTGGACTTCGACATGCACGTTCTTTTCGTCTTTGGTTATGATCTGGCTGTTGAAGACCTCTGGTTTGTCCCTTTGAATCAAATAAGGCTCAGGCAATGGACTGAAGGGTGGGTGAAGATCCTGAATCGACATCTCCAGGAACTCTTCTCGCTGATACTGGAACAGCTCCACTGATTTCGCATTCACTTCCACAATCATTCCGGCAGAATCAGTCAAGATGATCGGGTCGACACTGCTCTGGAATAGGGTCATGTAGCGGACTTCCGCCTCTTGTATGCGGGCGAATTGCTGGGCGTTGGCGATTGCACTGCTGGCAATGTTCGCCAAGTTTACCAGTAAGTTCAAATCTTCTTGGGAAAAGGTGCCGTTGATGGGATTGATCGCTTGTATCGTCCCCAGCACCTCTTCTTTAAACTGAATGGGCGCACATATCATCGCTCGGGTGTGGTGGCCTGTGCGTTCGTCAGCCCCACGGTAAAAGCGAGAGTCTTTGCTGGTGTCAGCCACAAGGGCTGGCTCTGCCTGCTGCATCACCCAGCCGGAAAGGCCGGAGTTGGCGGGCAGACGCATATTAACGATTTTGTCGCTTCCCACACCTTCAGCAACCCTGAAGACAAGTTCGTGTGTCTGTTTGTCAACCATCGCAATGGAAAGCGCCTCAGCATGAAGGAGGTCATTCATCTGCGCCAGCAGCGACTGCATGATTTGATTGATGTCTAGCGACTCGTTGATCACGCGGCTTGCTTTGTTGAGCAGAGCCATTTCCTTGAGCTGCCGCTGTGACTGCTCGTATATTCGTGCGTTCTCGATTGTGCTGGAGGCCTGGCTTGAAATAGTGGTCAGCAGGTTTAGGTCGCGTTCATTAAACTGATCAATACCGCGTTTGTGGATGGTGATGGCGCCAATTGATCTATCGCGAACGATAAATGGAGTGCACAGTACTGAAAGTGGTTGTGTCTCTTCAGTTTCATTTGGCCCAGGCAGCCAACGGGCATCATTTCGAGTGTCTTGAATCACCGCAGGTCGTTTGTTCCGGATCACATCACCGGCAACGCCACCTTTCATGACACCATCTAGAAAGACATCCGTACGATTGCCAGTCAGCCAAACGTGTTCAATTCCAAGATCTCTATTGACAACTATGATGCTGCCATCTTGAGCACTGAGCTGCTTAACGGCCACATCAAGCACGCGGGGCAATATAACCTCAATATGAAGACCATCTGCTTCGACTCTTTTCAGCATGCCATTAATGACATACAGGGTACGAAGCGATTCCCTTGCCCATCGTTCGTCTGAAGCCTTAAACTCTGTGTCAGCCATGGTTAGCCACTATTGAGGTTGAAAACAGTTACACGATACTATCCCAAATGACATGATTATACGCCATATTCAGGATATGACTATGACAGTTTCTTGACGAAGAACCAGCTAAGCGGTGACTGGAGGTCAAGGAAAACACGCACGGCACTGGAAGGCCGGTCCGCTGTTCGAAGACCGATTCTCACCCGGCGGAAGCGTACCTTGGCTATACCAGTTGGAGGTTTGGGACCACGTCCAAGTCCAGGCCATCGCGCTTGCCTTTGATGAATTGGAAATGGGCAGCAGCGCCGATCATAGCCGCGTTGTCAGTGCACAGAAAAAGCGGTGGATAACGGACTGGGATAGAAAGCTGTTCCTTCATTCTCTTGCGCAGCTCAGAGTTCGCCGATACTCCCCCGGCGATGTGGACCGCAGTCACGCCATACGCAGTCGCCGCCCTTTCAGTTTTTGATACTAGGACGTCAATGACCGCCGATTGAAAACTTGCCGCCAAATCGTTGACCGGCATTCGCCCTTCGTGGAATCGTTTAGTTTGCCTTAACACTGAGGTCTTGAGTCCGCTGAAGCTGAAATTGAAGGCGTCATCCATGATGGCTCTTGGGAATTTGAATGCCTGGGGGTTTCCGCTCCGGGCTGCCTTGTCAATGGCAGGGCCCCCGGGATAAGGGAGCCCAATAAGGCGCCCTACCTTGTCAAAGGCCTCCCCTGCCGCGTCATCAATGGTGCCGCCCAAATGCTTGTATTCGCCATGGTCGACCATCAGATATAATTCCGTATGTCCGCCGCTGACCACCAGCGTCAGTATAGGAAACTCGATCTCAGGCGCCTCATCTGTTAACCAGAGTGAATAGATATGCCCCTCTATGTGATTGATACCTAACAACGGCTTGTTGCGTCCGAGCGCTAGCCCCTTGGCCATGTTCATACCAACCAGAAGGGAGCCAACTAGTCCAGGGCCCTTGGTGACTGCGATGCAGTCCAAATCGTCCAGGCCAAGATGGGCTTCTCCCAATGCTTGTGAGACAACTGCATGGATGACTTCTACGTGCTTGCGTGACGCCACCTCGGGAAAGACACCGCCGTACTGGGCATGCAGTTCGGTTTGACTGGCAACCACATTGCTGGAGATAGATGCGCCGTTTTCAATGACGGCTGCCGATGTTTCATCGCATGATGATTCAATGGCTAGGATTCGAGTGCTCTGGTTCAGGTCGTAATTCATGTTGGTACTCAACGAT
>JAHEEY010000476.1 GCA_024640485.1 Chloroflexota bacterium
TCCTGAAGCACTATCCCCAGCTGAGAGCGCAGGCTGGCCTGGGTGACCTCTCGGATATCATAGCCATCGATGGTCAGTGAGCCGTCGTCGATATCAAAAAAGCGGGAGATCAGCCGGATGATGGTGCTTTTGCCGGCGCCGGTCTCGCCCACCAGAGCGATGCGTTGTCCTGGATCAGCCTTGAGGTCAATTCCCCGCAGCACCATCTCGCCATCGCCGTAGCTGAAGGCAACATTCTTGAACTCCACCCAGCCCTGAATCGCCGGTAGCGGGCGAGCATCAGGAGCATCTTGAATATCCGATTCCCGGTCCAGCAGATCAAAAATACGCTCGCTGGCCGCCATGGTCGCCTGGAATACGTTGTATCGCTGGGCCAACTCCTGTATCGGCTCAAAAAAGCGGCGGATGTACAGCACAAAGGCGATCAATACACCAGTCGTCACCAAATCTTGAATAGCTAACCAACCGCCAATTCCCACCACCAGCGCCGTTGCCAGTGAGCCCATGAAATCGACGCCGGGGAAGAAGATGGCTGAAAGCCGGGTAGCATCCACGTTGGCATCGAAGTAGGAGAGGTTGAGGTCGTCGAAATGGGCCGAATTCCGCTTCTCACGGGTGAAGCTCTTCGTGACCCGAATGCCGGAAATGGACTCGTTGAGGTAGCCGTTTATTAGAGAAAGCCGTTGGCGCGTGGCCCGATAAGCCTCCCGTACCCTGTCACGCCAGAAATTGGTCAGCAGGACCATCAACGGGATGATGGCGAAAGTGACCAGGGCTAGCTGCCAATTCAGCACCAGCATCGCTATCACAATGCCGATCAGGGTGAAGAAGGATCGGAAAAGTCCGGTGATCGACCAGGTGATGAAATCTTGAAGGACGCCGACATCGCTGATCAGCCGGCTCATCAGCCGACCGACACTGTAATTGTTGTGAAAGGTTAGCGATAGGCTGTGCAGGTGGCGAAACAGCTGGCTGCGAAAATCAGCCACTACTTTGGTGCCCACAAACGCCATCAGCGAAATGCGCCAGCGATTGGTGACCCATTCCGCCACCGCCGCCACGATAAAAGTGATGCTCCAAAATCGCAGGGTATCCGCTGATCCCGCTCGAATGCCGTTGTCCACGGCTAACCCAATCATAAAGGGCTGCAGAACCCCCATCAAAGAGCTGACTATCATCAGCGCGATCGCTGCCAGCAGTTTGCGCTGATATGGCCTCAGATACTGCAGGATACGGCGCACCAGCCGGCCGTCATACGCCTTGCCCAGCAGCTCGTCCTCATCATCAAGCAGCTCCCTGATCCGGGCCTCACGCGCCTTCCGCTCTTGATCCTCTATGCTCACCCGTGAATCAAAGGGAAGGCGGAATCGCCCACTGGCTTGTTTACTTTCCTGGTCTTGCTTATTCGACATACTAATCCCTAAGAGCCGTCTGATTCTGAATGTTTTCCGGAGCCGTCCATTCTTTCCTGCAGCGCGGCATACTCTTCCTGGTCCTTCAGCTGCAGATCATAAATCTGGCGATATAAACCGTCGTGGCCCAGCAGCTCCTGATGGCTGCCCCGCTCGACGATTTCACCATGATCCAGCACCAAAATCGTGTCCGCACTCTTCAAAGTGACCAATCGCTGGGCGATGACAAAGGTGGTGCGCCCTTCCATCAACTTGGCCAACGCTTCCTGAATCAAATGCTCGGTCTCGGTATCCACGCTGCTGGTGGAATCATCCAGGATCAATATACGCGGATCGGTCAGGAGCGCCCGGGCAATAGCGATCCGCTGTTTTTGGCCGCCGCTGAGCGTCACCCCCCGCTCCCCTACGCGCGTGCTGTACTGCTCTGGGAATCCCAGGATGAATTCGTGAGCATGGGCAGCTTCGGCGGCTTTGACGATCTCGTCTTGGGAAGCGTGCGGGCTGCCGTAGGCGATGTTCTCGGCAATACTCTGGCTGAAAAGGAACGGATCCTGCAGCACCGCGCCTATATGCTCTCTCAGCTCTCGTCGTTTCCAATCAGCCACGTCAACCCCATCCACCAATATCCGGCCGGCGGTGGCGTTGTAAAAGCGGGGAATCAGATTGGTGATGGTCGACTTTCCTGATCCGGTAGGGCCAATCAGCGCAACCGTTTCGCCGGGTCGAACCCGGAAGCTGACGTTATGTAAAATAGGACGCGCTTCCTGATAGCCGAAGGTGACATCTTCGAAGATGACTTCGCCGCGTACATCCTCCACAACCTGAGCATCAGCTTTATCAGAAACCTCGTTTTCGGTGTCCATGATCTCGAAGACACGATTAGCGCTTGCCCCCGCCGTCGCCGCCAGATTCACCAGAAAACCCAGCCGCTGCACGGGTGCCCCCAGCATCAATACGTAGGAAATGAGCGCGAACAATGTACCTACGGTGATCTCGCCCGCCAAAGCCATGGGCCCGCCCAGCCAGAGAAGCAGGAAGATGCTGATGGCGACCAGGAAGGTGAAAAAGGGCCAGTTATTGGCCCAGACTTGAATCAGCGTAAAGCGCCGATCAAACCACTCATCGTTTGCCCGATCGAATTTCGTCAATTCATATGGTTCCCGGGCAAATGCTTTGACCACTCGGATGCCAGTCATGCTCTCCTGCATGGTAGATGACAGCACGCCCATCTGCTCTTGAATCAGCTTGAACATCGGGCGCACCGTACCGCCGAAGCGCACGGTAGCAAACACCAGAATCGGTATTGGCAGCAGCGCCAGCAGCGACAGCCGGACCGATTGCAGCAGCATGGCAATAATCACGCCTGCCAGCAGCAAGATAGTGGCGATCAGGTCCATCAGACCGATGCCCACAAAGCGTTCAGTTTCGGTGACATCGCTGGTAGCCCGGCTCATCAGGTCGCCGGTGTGGGCGCCGTCGTGGAATGAGAAAGGGAGGTACTGGACCGCGTTGTAGAAATGGTTTCGCAAATCGTAGGCGACTCGATGGGTCAACCACTCGCCGTAGAAACGCTGGCCAAAACCAGCCACACCGCGAACCAAGGCAATACCCAAGATTAATCCTCCAGCGCCAAACAAGGCCGAGGGGTTCCCCGCTGCCAGCCCGGAATCGATGGCCTCCTTGATGATCTGCGGCACAAAGAGATTCAACAGCGTTGCCAGCAGCGTGCCGGCATAGGCGAAAGCCACCTGCTTCCAATAAGGTGTCAGATATTTCAGCAGTCGCCGGTACACACCCTCTTTTTTTCTGACCATACCAAACCCTCACAGAAGACAGTTCTTGAACTGCACCCTTGTCCTTCACCCATTATATTGAAACAGTATCTCTAATACTCGGCGGCTTCCCAACATTTCCGCGCTGGACGGAATGCGTTTCCCCAGCAACCTCAGAGTGAAAGAGCGCAGCACTACACGCCGTTAGACAATCATCTAACAAACCGAGCCCATAGTTTAAGCGGTGACCTTGATTTTGTCCACTCCCTTGAACGATCTTCTCATCAAATGCCTCCGTCCGCTTCAGCGGGATCACCAAAATCATGTAATCGCCTCTGTTTATGAGCCAAAGATAAGAATCTTGTCGGTCTCGCCGCCAATAGTTAGTCTATATCTGGATATTTGCTTGACAATATCTGATCAAACAGGCTAATATAGAGTAATTCAGCGATCAGTAGGTTCTGATTGGGATTGGCAGCAGCACAGATTGGAGGTCGTCAAATGGCAGTAAGCATCAGATCTTGGGAGCGCCCCCTGCTTGCACTCGCATA
>JAHEEY010000079.1 GCA_024640485.1 Chloroflexota bacterium
GGTCATGGAACAGCTCCAGGCTGTCGTACCGCTTGCTGAGCTGAGATGCTTCCAGCACCCGCTTGCCCAGCCGCCGGCTGGCCAAAGCCATGGCTACTCGCTGTTCACCCAGGTCGCGGCTCAGCTCTTTGAGTTCCAATACTCGCTGACTCCTGGCTTTCTGCTTGGTACCGCGGGCCATCGGGCTGCGGTGGAGCCATTCCAACTCTCGCCTAAGCAGCGCCTGCTGCTTCTTCTCTGATGCTGCCATCTGCTCGTGGCGTTTGGTGCGCTGTTCCAAATACTGGCCGAAGTTCCCGGGGTAGTTCACCAATTCCCGCCGGTCCAATTCTACGATCCGGTTCACCACTCGCCCCAAGAAGTAGCGGTCATGAGTGACCATCAGCAGGGCGCCGGGCCGATTCATCAAATACCCCTCCAGCCAGGAGATGGTGTCGGCATCTATATGATTGGTTGGTTCATCCAGTATGAGCAGATCCGTGGGCGCGATTAATGCTTGCGCCAGGGACACCCGTTTGCGCTGACCGCCGCTGAGGGTTCCGATCTCGGCATCGAAACTGCGGATGCCCAGCCGTGAAAGCACCTCTTTGGCGTCCGCTTCGGCGGCCCAGCCGCCGGTGCGGTCCATTTCCGCGGCCAGCTTGTTGAGCCGCTGCTGCAGGCCGCGGTTCGTGGGATCCGCCTGCAGCCCCAGGCTGGTCTCTTCATACTGGCGCAACAGCCGGATATGGGGAGCATCGCTCTGAAAAATGTATTCCATCACGCTCAGCCGATCATCCATGTCCGGCTCTTGGGACAGATATTGAATTTTGACCCCACCCCACACCGTCAGCTGCCCGCTGTCGGTGGGCTCATCCCCGGCGATAATGCGCAGCAGGGTCGACTTACCGCTGCCGTTGGGGCCGATGAGCCCTATCCGGTCGCCGGAATTGATCAGAAGATTGACTTGGTCAAGCAGGACGCGGTCGCTGTACTGCTTGGTGATATTTTCTAGGGTGACTAAATTCATATACCCTGAGTGTATCCTAAATCCCGCTTTGGGCGATTACCCTTTGGAGGCGGCAAGAACCGGCCGATATACCGGCGTGTCTCACATGCTGCAGGTCATCGACGACTCTGTTTGGGCTATCTGCCTCTTGAGTGGTATGGCTGCAAGGTCAGCCGCGCCCCGCCGCTCAGCTTCGCGCCCACTCCTTGATTGTCGACCTTCAATACCCGGCCGTCGGCGAAGAACGGGAAATTGAACTGTGCCAAATCGCCTGGTTTCAGACCGGGCAATGGCATCAGACGAGCGGTCAAGGGCTTGTCCAGCCGCACCGACAGGGCCGCTACATCCAGCAAAATTCCGGTGAGCGCCGCCTGGCTGATGTCGCCCGCCAGCGGCACTGTATCCAGCCCAACGCCGCAGACCGATGCATAGCCCAGGAGTTCGTTGATCCCGACCAGACCACTGCCGGCCCGTTCAGCCAGCACAGAATCTTCCAGCACCGTCAGCATCAATCCTGAGAAGCCGCAGCGGGGGAAATCCGCCTGGTTGATCGCCTCGGCCACAACCGCCGCCGTGAAGAGACTTCCTGGCGCGCCTAAATGGGGGAGGCCAAACGCCTCCATGGCGGCAGCCAGGCTCTTGTCATCGCTCGGATAGGGTGCCAGGGAAAAATCAATGCCGCCAAACGGGATGCCCATCGCTTCCGCCAATTTGTGCGCATCTTGTGCGATTTCCTCAGCAGCCGCTTCGATGGCGGTTATCAGATTCTGCCGCGCTTCGGCCAGCGACCGGCCGCTGCTGATTGCCTTGAGGGCCAGATCGGCAGATTCAACCGCGATAGCAAATCGCGCCGGGCCTCCCTGATGGTAAGCAACTGGAAAGAAGGGTGAGCCAGGGGGGCAGTTGGCCAGAGCCGCCAGATAGAGGTTGCCAAAGCCATTTTCGATGATCGTGCTCACCTGTTGGACGATTCCGGCCATGTGGTAGCATCGCTGCGGATCGATCTGCCCGACTTGATCCGCGATCTCGACGGTGGCAAATAAGCTGTCGGTCGCAGACAAGATGGCTGGGATACTGTCCAGCCATCGCTCATCGTGGCGCAGTTTCACTGGTCCCAGACTGATGTACTGCGCTCCCGTCTGCTGCCAACGGTTGGCAAATTCCGCCGGCCCTTCCTGTGCCTGATCATCCCACCAATCAGGGAATGGGGGCATCGCCAGCCGGGTCGTCTGTACCGGAAGATGAAATGAGCCCTGGGCGGCATCGAAAAACCGGCCGGCGTCGGTGGTGTTGAACTGTGGTTCACAAAATAGTGTGATTGAGCGAATTTCCATGATGAACCTTCTCTGCTCCCTTTCAGCTTCTGGTTTGGAAGTAGTGGCGGGTTGACAGATGGCATGATGGCCTTACAGACCCTTCAGGCGAGCCGATTTATCTATGAGTCCCGGTGTCACATTTGACAGAAGCTGTAAGCTCGTTAGAATCAATCATAGAAGCGGATGCTATTTCGGCTTCTATAAATACAAATATAAAAGCGGATTCTATCTATATGTCGGCTAAAAATGAAGTAATTGTTGTGGAATCAACCGAAGTTGATGAACTAGAGGGGATGGTTGAACCGGTACCTATCAAGATTGAAGCAGAGCTGGTAGAGACAGCTGGATCAGATGAGAGCCAACCGGGGAATAGGAAAGAGAAGAGACAGAGGCAGCCTACTAGGGATAACTTTCACCCTAACCAAGTAGTGGACTGGTTTTCTGCCTGCGCTCGCTGTAGTTTCTTTCTCGCTGGCTATCAAGTTGAGTATGGCGTGGATGGTTTGGAAGAAGCCGCCCGCGGCAGCTACGATGGCTGGCTTCACCTGGAGTGGGGCCAAGGGATTCGGTCGCTGATCGACAAGTCCTACGCCAGTCGCCTGGATATCGACTGCTACCATTTTGATGGTGTTTGTCCTGAGTGCCAGCGTCGATTTACTTTCATAACCAACGCTGACCAGGAACCGGTGAAACAACTGCGCATCGAGCTGAAAACCCGAACCGGGCGCTAGCTGCTCTTTGACGTCTCGATGGTTGAACCAGCCTGCAAACTGCGAAATGAGTGGGCCAGGGCAGCGCAGTTGTGCCCGCTATTTGTGGTGACGCTGCCTGGCGGCCTCAAAAAGAATGATGCTGGCTGCCACGGCGGCATTGAGAGACTCTGTCGCTGCGTGCATGGGGATTGAGAGACGTCCAGTAGCCAGCCGATCCGCAGCCGCGGCTGCGCCTTGGGCTTCGTTGCCGATGATCACGGCCGAAGGCAGGTGCCAATCTACTTCTGTGTAGCTGTGATCTCCATCCGCCGCCGCCAGCCAAACCTGCATTCCCACTAATTCTTTTTCGATCTCTTCCCAATCCGCCTGCTGTACCGGCAGGCGCAGCTGAGCCCCCATGCCGCCGCGTACCACTTTGGGGTTGTAGGCGTCGACGCACCCCGGTCCCAAGAGTATGCCATCAGCACCGGCGGCCCCGGCTGAACGCAGCATGGTCCCCAGGTTTCCAGGATTCGTGACTTCATCCAGCACCAGCAGCAGTGAAGGCCGCGGAGGAATGGCCAGTTGGGGTATCGGCATCACTGCCAGCACCCCAGGTGCCGTCTTGGTGGCGCTCATCATCGCCATCAGGGGGTCGCTCACCGCCGCCGCCGCCACCGGCAGCTGTTCCAGCAAAGCGGTGTTGTCGCCATTCGCGGCCCAATCAGCGGTTGTGAACAGCATCTGAGGCGGCAGCCCAAGTTGAACCAGGTCAGATATCCACCGTGTCCCTTCGACAACGAAGGCATTCTCTCGGTACCGAAAGCGTTTTTCCGCCTGCAGGCGGCGGACATATTTGATTTTGGAATTAGTGGAACTTGTAATCATTTGCCTATTATTGTATCTTTTTTACAGAAGCAGGGTTACTACTAGCATTGATTAGTCCAATTCTGGTGTCGCCGTTGCCGGTGATGATTTCCGGTATTGCCGGGCGGCGGCGCTGGTTCAAAGTGGAGGCTGCGGATGAAGCGGATTAAGGCACTTTATAAGCTGAGCCGGCCGTTGACGTCACTTAGTGGCGGACTGGCGGTGCTGGTCGGCGGCTATGTGGCGGGTACTGGGGCATGGGGGAAGATCGGTCTGGCCTTCTTGACCACCTTGTTCATTGCCGCCAGTGCCAATGCCTGGAATGATGCCCTGGACGTTGACATCGATCGTGTCAATCAGCCCCACCGCCCCCTTCCAGCTGGCATGCTCACGGTGGAGGAAGCGCGTCGTTTCGCATTCGCCGCCGCTGCCGTTTCCCTGCTGATCGCCAGCTTCATCAATTGGCCCGCTTTTCTCACAGCCCTGGCTTCCAATGTCTTGCTCATCCTCTATTCCCTGCGTCTGAAGACCACCGTGCTGCTGGGCAACGCCACGGTTGCCGCCATTTCCGCTATGAGCGCAGTCTTTGGGGGAATGGCTGCTGGTAACGCACGGCCCACAGTTTGGCTGGCACTGATTATCTTGTGCGGCATCATGGGCCGGGAAGTCCTGAAAACGTTAGCCGATTACGAAGGGGATCTGCGCTATCGCTGCCGTACCGTCGCCACCGTCTGGGGCAAGCGTTGGGCCCGCGTGGTCTTCTTCGCGCTGACGGCAACCACCCTCATCATCATGATGGTCCCGTATCTAATCAAAATCTACAATCCTATCTACGCTTATGTGGTGGGGATCGGCGTCTATCCGGTGATCCTTTACATCATCATGCGTGTCACTCGTGACCGGACCGGACAGCAGTTGGAGAAGCTCAGCCAACTGCTGAAATACGACTTTCTCATCTGGTTCCTGGCAGTGGTTTTGGGCGCTGCTTAGGAGAGCTTCCTACTCCCCAGGTTCATCACTTTTTGCCAATAACTCCATAGGGGTTGCCGGCTGGGCTGTGGTGTGTCCGTTTAACAGCCAGTTCTGGCTGTTAAACGGCTCGGCGGAACCATTGGCTTGGGCAGCCCGCGGGATGTAGCTCCCGTCCGGCTGCAGATAATGCCCTTTCTCGGTGTCGCGCAGATAGATTCGGAGAATATTGTCCACGATGTTCTGACGAAGTTCAGGCTCTTCCACTGGGAAGATTACCTCGACGCGGCGTTCGATATTTCGAGGCATCAGGTCGGCGCTGCCGATATACATGGTAGGGTCGCCGTCATTATGGAAGTAGAATATCCGGCTGTGTTCCAGGAACCGTCCCACCACACTTAAGACGCTGATATTCTCACTGATGCCGGGAATGCCCGGTCGCAGACAGCAGATACCCCGGATCACCATTTCTATCTTCACGCCGGCTTGCGATGCTTCATAGAGCGCTTTGATGATGTCGGCATCAACCACGTGATTGGTCTTGATGATGATATGCCCTCGTTTGCCAAGGGCGGCCTCTTGCTTGATGCAGGCGGTTAATTCTCGGCGCAGATTCACCGGCGCCACCAGGAATTTGCGGTACTCTTGTTGTCGGGAGTATCCGGTCAAATAGTTGAACACTTCGGAGGCATCCGAACCAAAATCATCATCTCGAGTCATGAACCCGATGTCCGTGTAGAGGCGCGCGGTCACCGTATTGTAATTACCGGTGGAGAGGTGGACGTACCGGTGAATGCCGTCCCGCTCACGCCGGACCACCAGGCACAATTTGCAGTGAGTCTTGAGGCCGATGAGACCGTAGACCACATGCACACCGGCTCTTTCCAGCGCCCGGGCCCACTCGATATTACTCTCTTCATCAAAGCGGGCCTTCAGTTCCACCAAGACTGCCACTTGCTTGCCATTGGCTCGGGCTCGCATCAGGGCGCGGACGATGGGCGGGTTGGGCCCCACCCGATACAGAGTCTGTTTGATAGCCAACACCTGCGGATCTTCTGCCGCAGCTTCGATGAAATCCGCTACCGGCATGAAACTGTCATAGGGATGGTGCAGCAAAATGTCCTGGCGGCGCAGAATACTGAATATGCTCTCGCCGCTGCGAAGATGGGATGGGAAATTGGGCTGGAATGCCGCATCCTTCAGTTCCGGCCGTTCCAACCGGTGAAGCTCCCACAGGCTGCTCAGACCCAGCGGCGCGCTGGTGGTATAGACGTCGAAGTGGGTGATCTGAAGATTGGCGATGAGCAGCTCGCGGATATCCTTCGGGGTTGATTCCACAATCTCCAGCCGTACCACTGAGCCGAAATGACGCTGCCGCAGATTCTCTTCCATGGTCATCAGCAGGTCGTCGGCTTCCTCCTCTTGAATTTCCATGTCGGTGTTGCGGGTAACCCGGAAAGGATAGGCGGCTACAATGTTCATGCCAGGGAACAGCCGATCTAGATTAGCGGCGATCAGTTGTTCCACCCATACGAATTTCTGTACCGTCGGCATCAGCAGTTCGTCGGGATCCAGCCGCTTGAGAGGGACCAGTCGGGGCAGGGTAGAAGGCACTTTGACCCTGGCGAAACGGGTCGCTTCTGTGGCTGGATCCTGAATCACCACCGCCAAATTGAGGCTCAGGTTGGAGATGTGGGGGAATGGGTGGCCCGGATCAAAGGCCAGTGGCGTCAGCACCGGGAATATATCTTGCTCGAAATATTCACTCAACTTCTTTTGCTGACGCCGTTTCATTTCCTCGAGGCTTAGGACATGGATGCCTGCTTCGATCAGCTGCGGGTACAGCTCATCATGCCACAACTGAGTATATTCCACCGACAGTTCAGAAACCAGACGGTGGACTGCTACCAGCTGTTCACGTGGGGAAAGACCGTCGGCCGGCCGTTTGTTGATACCCAGGAGTACCTGCTGTTTTAATCCAGATACCCGCACCATGAAGAACTCATCCATGTTGGAGCTGTAAATTGCCAGGAATTTCAGCCGTTCCAACAGCGGGTGATTCCGATCGAACCCTTCTCTCAGCACCCTTTTATTGAACTCAACCTGGCTCAATTCGCGATTAATATAGAGGCTGGGGTCGTTAAGGTCTGGCTCGATCAATTTTTCTTCAGCAGGCAATTCGGTCATAAATCCCTCAATATGTTCGTGGTCCATTTCAGCCATAACTTTATAGCGTAATCGACCCATTGTCTAGATCCATTCATTTGCCCCTATATCCGCAGCTGGCTGCGGATGGGGTATTGCGCCAGTCAGGCCGGGTTCCCCGCCCCCTTGGCTTTTGTTTAGAAATGGGCGAAGATAGGCCTAATGTTCAAGCGTTATTAGAGAAGTGAAGATGATCAGATCAGCTAGCAAATTGTTTGTCATATTACTGTTTACGCTGTTGGCCGCGATGCTGCCGGCGTGTACCGCAGAAGAGCAGCCTTCCGGCAGGATTGAGGTGGTGGTTCCCAAGGCTACCAAGGAAGCGGATACCCAACAGATCGAGGTAGATACCGATCTGCCGGCGATTATGGATGTGCTAAGCAATGATCCGGAGCTGGCGCTGTTCGTCAACGCCCTCTCTAGCTCTGGCACCTTGTCCATACTTGAAGGAGACGGCCCCTTTACCGTGCTGGCGGTACCCAATCTGGCCTTCGCCAAATTGGCGATGCCTCTGAGCCAACTGGGGCCGGAGATCGTCCAGGGGATTGGGCGCCATCACATCATCGAGGGCAGCTACAGCACCGCTGATATGGCTCAGCTGGGAAGCGCCAGAGCGATTAACGGCGAACGCATGGCCTTTACCTCAGACGGCACCATCGTTAAGGTCGATTATGCCGCCATCACCACGGCTGACATTGAAGCAACCAACGGCACAGTTCACATTGTCAACGCATTGCTGCTGCCCCCCGAGGTTGGCGCGGCTGAGAAGAGCATCTGGACGGTACTGCTGGAGGACGATCGTTTCGAGATTTTGGTGTCGCTGATCGCTTCGCGAGAAGCGATGTACGCGCTTCGCTTCAGCGATCAGCCGGACGCATTCCTGGCGCCGACCGATGATGCTTTTGCCCAGCTTCCGCAAGGCATGTTGGACGATCTGCTGCTTGATGAGCACGCAGTCGAACTCTTGCTGGATTACCTGACATTAACCCCTGACGGCTGGCCTCAAGACAAAAATCTATTGTCTGCCGATATGCTGGAGATGGGTGAGGTGAAGACTGACGTCGGCAACACCGGCTACGGCTATGAAAAACTGCCGGTGAGCCGAGATAATGACGGGCAGCTGATGATCGGTACCGCCAATATTATCGAAGCGGATATCGCCGCCGCCAACGGCGCCGTTCATGTGATCGATGAGGTCCTGCTGCCAGAGGGGCTGCTGGAGGCTGCCGGCAATTAGGGCCGTCTTGTGATAAGGGGTGACCGGACCAAAGGGGAGGCCGGCTGTTCCTGAATCAGTAGCGGCAGATAGGCCCTGAGCTGTGCCTTCAGCGCGAAATCCTGGACGGCAACGGCGCTGGCGGCGAGGGAGACCCCCGGCGCGCTGGCTGGGAAAAATCCATTGGCTGAAACGGTGATCGTGTAGCTGCCCGCCGGCAGCGTACTGCTGTAGGCTCCACTTGCACTGGTAGAGGTTGTTGCGGTCAAGCCTGCGCCATCAGATATCTCAATCGCTGCTGCCGTCAACGGCTGCTCATCGGCGATGCTTCTAACCTGACCTTCCACAGTTCCCAGCCCATCAGCCAGCAGGCAGTTTCCCATGTGGGCGAAAGCGGCCACGCCAGCTTTCACGAACTCCGTCATGAAGTCGATATCCATATTCTCCAGCCGGTCCTCGCTGGTATGGTAGTAGGGATTGAAGTCATCGTGATCCTCAATGGCCAATATCGCCGGATAGCTGTTGTCCCAGAAGGATTTGTTGTCGCTGCGGTCGCTCAACGGTACGTCGATGATCAACTCAGGCTGCAGGTTCAAGTTATAATTGTCCACCACATCGATCATCAGGGAGGCGATTTCCACCGATCCAGTCAGCCAGCTGCGGGCATGAAGATCGATGATTCGGCTGTCGTCAGAGTTGTACCCGATCATATCTAGATTGAGCACCCCGGCAATTTGCTCTCCCAGATCGGCGGCATCGGCGGCGTAGGCGGCGCTTCCTTTCAATCCCTGCTCTTCCCCCGTCCACAGGCCAAACCGCAGTGTGCAGCCCCACTGGTAGCGGCTGAGCACATCTGCCGCCAACAGCACCGCAGCCGTGCCGCTGGCATTGTCATCGGCCCCAGGGGCCAGCAGCGCTGACGGCGCGCGGTCGCGGGTAGAAACGCTGTCCAGGTGGGCGGAAATGAGGTAGATCTGCTCCGGGTTTGATTGCCCGACTAGCTCGCCGATGACATTGGGGTAATTCTGATCTTCCCAAACATGGTACTGAACGGAAAGACCGGCAGCCGACATCCGGCTGGCGACATATCGGACGGTCCTGGAAATCGATTCTCCGCTGAGAGTGTGGCGGCTGGAAATCGTGTACGGCTGTCCCAGTGACAAGATCGGCCATTCTCCACTGAGCAGCCCCACCTGCCGCACAACGTCTTCCTGGCTTATCTGGTCGATCATCCCCTGAATCGAATCGGCGGGAAGTGCTAGCAGTTCAGCCGATGACTCTTCCAGCGCGGCAGAAAACAGGTGAGCAGATTCGGCCAGCGCTGCCGCGAGAATCACGACGAGAAGCAGTACTCTTTGGGGGCGATTCATAGCCGTCTACCTCTTCTGGGCAGCCATCTAATTAGGCAGCATCAAGCACTGTAAGGCCAGGCAGGGTCCCTTTGAAGTGAGGAAACAGTTCAAAGGCTTCCCACCTTAGCAGGCCTGCCGCCAGTTGATATAGCGCAAACAGTTCTAAAGCGAACGGCATATAGCCGCCGTAGCCCAACAGAGGCATCTCGAACAGGTGCAGGAAGTCGACGAACGGTACCTGATAGAGCCATTTAGGGTACGAATAGAAGTTCCACATTTCCCAGAAGAATCCGCACATCAAGCAGCCGAGCCACAGTGACAAGACCGGACGCCAATCGCCCAAGGCAGTGTGATACGCCAGCGAAGGGCGCCTCCGCCATACATTGAGGGGCTCCAGGATGAAGTAGACTGAGATCCACAGGAAGGGAAAGAAGTAGCGAGGCCACAACAGGAGCAGGGCCAGCATCAGCCAGCCAACTGTGAAGAAGCCCACAAGGGCCTTCTGGGTGGGGGCGATGGATGGGCCCTTTCCGATACCCTGAACCCATCGGAATGTGCCGAAAAGCTCCGCGCTGCTGAACACTGCCGGCATCACCGTGGAGAAACTGAGGGAAGCCAGCAGGAAGTACTGCCCATGGGAGAACTGATCACGCGCCTGGTAGATCCAGTTCAGGGTACGCCAGTTGAGCAGTTCAAACAGCCACCATGCCGGAGCGGAGATGAGAAACAGGCCCAGATACCGTTTGGGTGCTCGAGTGAGCAGTGACTCGCCCTGGCGAAGCACGACCAAGCCGTCAACTGTCAGGCAGTATCCCAGCCACATGGGGAAGAAAGCCCAATGGGTGCGCAAGCCGGACAGCCCCCAGTTGATCCACCAGAAGCTGATCACCAGTATCAGACCTACCCAACCATGAGCAGGCCACCTGCCAGTTGTTGATTTCAATAGTAATCTCCAGCTGTAAAGCGCACAGCCAACTCACTCTTCAAGTCGGCTTTCATCACCGACTGCACTTATAGTCTACTTGTGCCCGCAACTCAGAGCAACCGGGTGGCAAAGATCTCCGTTTGAACTTCAGAGGTAGGGTATACTGACTGTTGCTTAGCTCGTATAATAAACAATAGATTGATCTGCCATCCATGCAGCTGGAGGAGGAAAGAACTGATGCCCGAAGGTGCCATACGTCTTCCCAAGACGGGAACTGCTAAGGACCAGCTTTTGGCCCAGATGGAGGCCTGGCGTGAGGATGATTTGCGGTGGCGGGACGGCAAGGTGTTCAGCCTGGTGTTTTTCGCCGGCGACGAAGCCGCTGAACTGCTCAAAGAGGCGTACACGATGTTCTTCTCTGAGAACGGCCTCAACCCCACCGCTTTTCCCAGCTTGAAACGCTTTGAGACTGAAGTTGTCGGCATGAGTGCCCAGCTGTTGGGCAGCAGCGGCGATGTGGTTGGCAACATGACCTCAGGCGGCACCGAGAGCTTGCTGATGGCGGTATTCACCGCTCGGGAGTGGGCCCGGGCAGAAAAACCCCACATCAAAAGCCCGGAAATGGTTCTGCCCGTCACGGCACACCCCGCTTTCGAGAAAGCGGCCCATTACTTCAACGTCAAACCGGTCCACGTGCCCGTCGCCAACGACTACCGCGCCGACGCGGCGGCGATGGAAGCGGCGATCACTCCAAACACTATCTTGCTGGTCGGTTCCGCGCCGGCGTACCCTCACGGTGTGGTCGATCCCATCGGTGAATTGGGGCGCATTGCCCTGGCGCACGGCATTTTGCTGCATGTGGATGCCTGCATGGGCGGCTATATGCTGCCCTTTGTCCGCCGGCTGGGCTACCAGGTGCCCGACTTTGACTTCCAGGTAGCTGGGGTCACCTCCATTTCTGCCGACCTGCACAAATATGGTTATGCTGCCAAAGGCGCCTCGGTCATCTTGTACAAAGACGCCGCGCTGCGCCGGCACCAGCTGTTCGCCTATGTTGATTGGCCCGGAGGGATATATGCCTCACCGACCATGGGCGGTACCCGTCCAGGCGGCGCCATCGCCGCTGCCTGGGCGATCATGAATTATCTGGGCGAAGAGGGGTACCTGAAGATCGCCCAACGGGTGATGGACACGGCCAGCGCTATTCGCGTAGGCATCAGCGCCATCCAAGGGATTCATATCTTGGGGGAACCGGCGATGAGTTTGATGGCCATTGGATCTGACAGCCTGGATGTCTACGAGCTCGGTGATGAGATAAGTGCTCGCGGCTGGCATCTGGACCGGCAGCATTTTCCCCCAAGTCTGCACCTGACCATCAACTTCGCCCACGTTGACGGTGCGGACCAGTTCCTGGCGGATCTTGCCGAAGCTGTGGCTGCGGTGCGCAGGCCCAACCCCAGGCAGTTGGGCAGCCGGCTGATGCTGTCGGCGGCTCGCCTGTTGGTCAGGCTGCTGCCGGCGAAATGGGCCAGCCGTCTTACCGCCCGCGCCTCAGCCATGATGGGGCCGAAAGGGAGCGGCATGCCCAAGCACTCAGCGCCGATGTACGGCATGATCGGCACCTTGCCCAATCGGGGCGACTTGCAGGGGGTGGTGCTGGATCTGGTGGAAGGATTTACCGATCCTGGCAGCCGCTAATGGATCGCTCTATGTAGGAGGTGAATTGCGATGAGCATTGGACGTTTCTTGGCTGGGGTAGGGGCATTGATCAAGGTTGACCAGAAGTATTTGCTGCTGCAGCGTTCGGACAAAAAGGATTTCGCTGCCGGTATGTGGGAATGTGTTACCGGACGCGTGGATCAGGGTGAGGCGTTTGACCAGGCGGTTCTGCGCGAGGTTCGGGAAGAGCTGGGAGTGGAAGCGCAGATAGAGTTTATCATCGGCACCACCCATTTCTACCGGGGCAAGCCAGATCCGGAGAACGAACTGCTCGGGGTTGTCTATGCCTGTTCTATCTCTGACGGCGAGGGTATCCGGCTGAGCGGGGAACATACTCAATGCCGCTGGCTTAACGTGGATGAGGCGATGGGGATCCTCTCTGACAGCGACCCAACCACACGCTGGATCCGCCGGCTGATCCAACGAGCGGAGCGAATGCGGGAGATGCTGCCGCAGCCGCTGCTGGACTACTATCGCCAGGTGGGATTCAGCCTAGACTGAAACTGCTGGCAGCTGGTTGTCAAACGAAAAACCCGGCAGACCTTAGGGAGATCTGCCGGGCTGAATTCCTGTTCACCTGACCGGCAGCTACTGCCTGATGACCACCGGTAGGTAGACCTCTTTGGTGCCGCCATCGATTATCGTGATGACCGGCAGCCCAACTGCCCAGACACCTTCCGCCGATGAGACCCGATAGTCATCATTGACCAGCTCCCTGCCGCTGCCGGCTGTGACCTGGAAGCGGAAGCTGCGTGTCTCGCCTGGGCCGATATTGGACAGCTGCCACTGCACCGCGCCGTCTACCACCTGCCCATCTGCGGTGGCGCTGTCGGTGATGTAGCTGCTGCCGCTGGGGATGGTGTCGGAAATGACCAGGTTGGTCGCCTGCTGTCCCAGATTGACCAGCTCTATCTCGTAGAGCAGCTTCTCTCCAGCGGTAACGCGTGCGGCCGCATGTTTGCTGA